>JANQKX010000397.1 GCA_028280915.1 Kiloniellaceae bacterium | reverse complement strand
GCCTCCGAAGTCTGCCCTCTGTTTTTTGCCACAGGGGGCCGGCAAGTTTTGGCCAATATGACGGAAGAGACGGGTTTCAAACAGGTCGCCGAACATCGTCAGAGCGAAAGTCTTGATTTTGCCTCCGGTGACGAGCTGATCCGCGCCGTAATTGACGGCGGGCCGGTGGCCCTGGCGGTGAAACGGTTTTCGCCCGAAGTCCGGGAACGTGTGAACAGCGCCTTTTTGGGTAGCGTGGCCCAATTCGCCCGCCCGGACGGCGGTTATCAAATCCCGGGGGAGTTCGTCACCGTGGCGGCCGTCAAACCTTAACAGCGGTGTTTCCCTGCGTCAGGTCGCTTTTAATGCGCGCCCGGGCGTGAGAGCTCATCATCAGCCAGCGGTCCACGGTACGTGCAATGGGGGCGGATCCAATCAAGCTGATCCGGCCAGCGTCGATTTCGTGATTCAGCCTGGAATGTCCAAAATAAACCGATAGCAAGGTTTCCAGCTCGGCCGTGACAAACAGATCCACATCGTAACCCGGATCCACATAACAGACGTCCACCGGCGCGCCGGGCCGCACCGTGATCCAGAAATCTTGAACCGCTGCTTCCTGATCGGGAAAGATCAGCCGAATCACCACCCGCCGGGGCGGCAGGGCATCGGAATTGATGCTGCGGCGCAGGTTCCAGACAAACGCGCGGGCGTCGGCATTGCACAGTTCGTTCTGGGTGCCGGCATGTCGGTAGGCCCATTGCCCGAGCGCCTCCAGGATGGGCTCCAGGTCCACGGCGGCGGGCGTGCGCAGATAGTCCACCGATCCGGTAGCCGAGTCCGCAACCCGCTCCACCAGGCCCTGGGCCTCCAACTCCGAAAGCCTTTTCGACAGCAATGACGGGGAAATCCCCGGCAGGGCGCGGCGGAAGTCGTTGAAACGGGTGGTGCCCCACCACATCTCCGCCAAAATCTGAATCACCCAGCGTGGCTGCAAAACGTCACAGGCCATGTGGATGGGACAGAACAGCATGTTTTTTTTCGAAACCATGCCACGCACCCTCCTGCTGACAGGGTGCGGGAAAGCGGCCTGGGCGTCTAGTACATCTTCTGTATCAGCTGCTTATACATCCGCTTCGGCTGATGGCCCAAAGCTGGTGGTCGGTTTTTTTGCCGAAGGGCCGGTCTGTCGAACCGGGGCGGCGATGGGACTGATCGCAGGGCTCAAGGATGGCCGAGCCTGTCGATGGATCTATCGGGTGCGGAGGTTCACGATCCGCACCACTGAATTCAGAAAAAAAATGGCAGTGCCAGCCAATAAAGGGGAGCTGAAGTTCCTCTCAAGATCGGATCAGATCCTCACTTGAGTCCCAAGCGTTGCACGGAACTTCAAATCCTTCAACCACACTAAGTCGTTCAACCACACTCTTGTCAAAACGGTTCTTATGTCCTGAGCGACCCAGGAGTTCGTCCGATACTTGCCAAACAACCAAACGAACACCTGAGTCCGGGTACCAAAGATGCTGACCGGCACTGCCATTCAAGGGAGGGCTACATGTCGCTGCTCACGAAGGGAATGGGGTGCTCGCGCACTTCCATGGGATCGAAGGGCAGTTTTTCAATATCCACAGGCGCCGTATAGATGTTCACGGTCTCCTCACGCTCGTTCTCCAGCCCGGTAAGAGCCGGCCCGGGCGTGGCGTCGGGACGGTTCGGGTACTTTTCGATCCAGAGTTCGTGACGCTGACGCTGGCGATTGAACATGCTCTTCAAGTGGAACTGCTCGATCATCTCGCCGGTCTTTTCCCGCGGATCGGTGTAGAGGTCATAGAACTCGTTCTTGGACAGGCCCGGCGTGGCGTTTTTCCAATCCCGCTTGAAACGGCCTTTCACACCGGCGGCCAGATAGGGACCTTGATAGATCATGACGTAGTCGCGCCGGCTAAAGCCGTCCCCGTTCATGAACAGGGAAGTCTGATCCACGCCGTCGATCACCCGGTCGCGGGGGATGTTGTCCGTGGCCCCGCCCAGACGGGCAAAGGTGGTGAAGAGATCGGAGACATGAAGGATATCGCCGACGATCTGGTCGGGTTCGATGACGCCTTCCCACTTGGCGAAGGCCGGTACGCGCACGCCGCCTTCGGTGAAGTCGCCCTTGCCGCCCGTATACAGGGTCTCCACCATGCCGCGCGGACCGAAGTGAATGAAGGGACCGTTGTCGGCCATGGCAACCACGAGGGTGTTCTCGGCGATGCCCTTTTCCTCCAGGTGCTCAAACAGGCGGCCGACGAACTCATCCACTTTGACCAAGCCTTCGGCCAAGAGGTTTTTGTTCGCGGTGCTTTTTGCCGGCTGGCGCGGATCGGGCATGAAAGCCGCCAGGATCGGATGATAGGCGACGAAGAAGGGCTTTTGCTCCTCGATGCTCTTGTCGATGAACGCCAAGGTGCGATTCTGCGCTTCCGCCTCGATATCCCAGTAGTTCTCGATGTTCGGCGGCGGGCCCCATTCCCGGGACGGGCCGTCTTTGGTCCCTTCGATGGTCCAGACCGTGCCCAGGGGCTGCCAGGACCGGTCGATGTCGTATTTGTCCTCGCCGTGAAGCTCGGGATACATACCCGTGATCACGTTAACGGATTCGGCCTGGGGCACCCACATGCTGGGCACCTGGTTATAGGGCGTGAAAAAGGCCTCGTCATAACCCTGGTTGTGGGCGTAGCTGAATTCGGTGTCACCCAGATGCCACTTGCCGAAGAAGGCGGTATTGTAGCCCACGTCCGACAGGATCTCGGCGATGGTCACCTCCTCGGCATCCATGCCGGAGTATTCCACGGGGAAAGCCACCGTGTGCATGCCACTTCGCACCGCATAACGGCCGGTCTGAAAAGCCGCGCGGGTCGGCGTGCAGGCCGGCTCGGAGTACATGCGCATGAAGTTGATGCCGTCATCGGCCATCTGGTTGATGTTGGGCGTGGAAAAGCCGCGGACCGCCTGGATCTCCGGAATGCCCACCTCGCCCACGGCCGTATCGTCCCACATGATGTGGATGATGTTGGGGGCATGGCCATGTTTTTCCCGCAGCTCATCCAACTTCCGTTGAATTGCCTCGTCTTCCTCAAGCCACCGCGGCGCATGCTGGGCTTCGAGAATATAGTGTTCGGCATCGTGAACGATGGGCGCGTCCGGCGCGGTACTTTGCGCTTGAGCCGGCGCCGTCCCGGCCACGAAAAAAGCCGCCACGAGCGTGGTGACTGAACCCGAGACGCCTCGGGAAAGGGGTCGTTTCATTTCTTTTTCCTTTGGTTTTGAAGAGCTTGCGCAACAGATGGGGCGGTTAAGCGACTACCGTTCCAGCGCCAGATATCCACAAAACTTCCTGTGTTCCACCAGATATCCTGGGCCTTTTTTTGGGCTCCTTTTGTTGCGTTTATCGGGAAACTAAGTCAATTTCCGAGGTGACTAAAAGACCATTCGGCCAGGAGAAGGACAGATCGACCAAAAATCCAACGCCCCGCCCTCGGATAACCCACGTCTTCCCCTGTCGCATTTTCCCATCGCCACGACGACCCGGGATGACGAGGCCGAGCACATCCTGAGCTCTTCGATCGTGCCCTTGCGGATCAAGCGCGTGGACCCGGGGCAGGGTTTTCGTCTGGACATGACGGGGCTTTTCCTGAATCGCATTTTGGTCGGTTACAACACCTTTGGCGCCGATACCCTGGTGGACACCGGAACCATCCAGGACAAGATCATCGTTTCGGCCGGCCATGACGCCCGCCGCACCTCCCTGTTCGACATCGATGATGTTCGCGTGGCCTCGGGCGCCCATGAGGGCATCGCCATGAGTCCGTCGCGCCGAGTCCGGATCAACCGGCGTCAGGGAGCCGGCATGTATGGCGCCATCTTGCCGGCGGATTTGCTGACCGACCGGTTCAGGGAAACGACGGGTCGCGAGTTTAGCGGCCCGATTCAACTGGACCCGCGGATCGATCTGAGGAAAGGGCCGGGCCGGGTTTTTCGTGAGGCTCTTTTCGGTTTGCTGCAGGAGATCGAAACCCAAGACCCCGCCAATATGAGCGCGACGCGGAACGCGCTGCTGGAAGATCTTTTCATCTCCGTGGTTTTGAGCCTGCCGGGCAGTCACCTGCCCGCCCTCACCGCGCAGGAGGCGGGCGGCGCCGCGCCCGGCGTGGTCCGGCGGGCGGAGGAGTACATGGACGCCCATTTTCAAAACGCCATTACCTTGTCGGACCTGGTGCGCGTCGCCGGCTGCAGCCGCAGCGCCCTGACAAAAGCGTTCCGGGCCAGCCGCGGCTACAGCGCCATGCAGTTCCTCAGCGACCGGCGCCTGGATTTCGCGCGGCGGCGCCTTCAGGAAGATCCCAGCGCGACCGCCACGGAAGTGGCCCTGGCCAGCGGCTTCAGCAATCAAGGGCGGTTTGCCAAAGCCTACCGCGCCCGCTTTGGGGAGTTGCCCTCCGAAACCCGTGCCCGTCATTACGAGGCTTGGCGGTTCCGACTCCGGCAATGACGCTCACGCTTGTCGGTCTCCTGCTGTTTTTTGTCTATCTGGGTGTTTTGGTCCTGCTTGTGGGCTGGGCCTACCGGCATAGCCACAAAGCGGTGGAGGACTATTATCTGGCCAATCGCAGCTTCGGACTGCTGTGGCTGGTGGGCACCTTGTCCGCGAGCATCGTCAACGGTCTGGCGGTGACCGGGACCCCGGCGCGGTTCTATGAGGGGGGCATTCTCTACGGGCAGATGTTCGTGGTCGTCATCGTCGGCTGCGGCTTGCTGGCCTGCTTGGGCCCACGCATCACGCAACGGGCGGCGGAACGGGGCCTGGTGACCCAGGGCGAGCTGTTCACCGATCACTACGGGTCCCGACTGATCGGCCTGCTGGCGGCCCTGATCGGTGTCGTGGCCTTGCTGCCCTTCCTCGCCGTGCAGATCGCCGGCATCGGCAAGATCATCGCCGGGGTCAGCGGCGGGCAAATTCCCTTTTTCCTGGCCACCGCGCTCTGTGTGCTACCCGTTGCGGCCTATGTCTATTTCGGCGGCGCGCGGGCGGTGATCGTAACGGATGTTTTCCAGGGCTTGATTGCCCTGGCGTTCCTGCTGCTGTCGGCTTTCCTGTTTTTTCGGTGGAGCGGCGGCTGGGACGTGACCGTCGCGACAATCACCGCCGCGATTCCGGAAAAACTCCGCTTTAATGCAAACAATACGCCGGTTTTCATCGACAACGTGCTGTCTTGGAGTTTTGCCGTGGTGCTGATACCCCACATTTTTCAGCGCCTCTTCATGACCGGCAGTCCGGTTCGGGCCCGGCGCATGGCCGCCTGCAGCCTGGCGGTTCTGCTGGTGGTCTTGACGGCCGTTTTGGGTATGGCCGTGGCCGCGACCGCCACCCTTCACGGCCAGTTGACGGACTCCGACCAGCTCATCGCCACCATGTACGCACGCTTTTGGCCCATCGGCGGGGTGATATTGATCTTGGTCATCTTTGCCTTGGTCATGAGCACGATCGACAGCATGCTGCTGGCCTCCAGCGCGATCATCACCCGTGACCTCTGCCCGCGGCTGGGCATCAAACTCAGTGATCGGCAACAGTTCGCCCTGGCCCGCTGGTCGGCGCTCCTCTTACTGGTGCTGGCCTGCCTGATCGCCCTCACCGGGATCGGACGGAGCACGGTCATTCCTTGGGTGACCATCAGCGCGGCGCTTTTTACCCTGTTGCTGTGGCCGGTGCTCGGCCTGTTCTGGCGCCGGGCCAGCGTGCCGGCGGTTGTCGCGGCCATGGTGGTCGGCTTCATCGCGATCTGCGCCAGCCGTTTCACCGCTCTCGGCGACGGCCTGCCCGTTGGTTTCGCGAGCCTGGGATTTTTGGCCGGCGGAGCCTGCTTCGTGGTGGTGAGCCTGATGACGCGCCATCAAGCGCCCAGCCAAATCAGATCTTAACTTTTAGCAGCAGCGCCTAAAGACGGTCCCAATCAGTCTGCCCCCAATCAATCTGCCCTCAGTCAATCCGCCCCCAGGACCACGCCCGCCTCCGCGCCCCAAACAATCTGGACCTTGTCGCCGACCTCAAAGCTTCGCCGGGCGGCGGGCACTTCCACCAGGACCGGCTGATTGTTGCCAACCTCAACGTAAAAATCGACCAGATTGCCGGAAAAGGTCCGGCCCACGACCGTACCGTTGATCACGTTCGCCTGCGTGGCCCCCACATCCGACGGCAACAGCTCCAAGTTCTCCGGCCGGATGCCAATACAGAGCTTTTTCTCTTCTTCAGAAGGGCTGCCAGCGACCTTCACTCGGACGCCGCCAAAAATCTCAACCACGCTTTGGTCCTGATCGCGGCCCACCAAAACACCGTCGAACAAGTTGATGCGTCCGACAAAATCCGCCACGAAGGCATTGACCGGGTGATCGTAGATTTCCTCAGCCGTGCCGATCTGTTCGATCCTGCCATCGTTCATGACCACGATGCGGTCGGACATGGTCATGGCCTCGGTTTGGTCATGGGTGACAAAAACCGTGGTGATGCGCAGCTCCTGCTGAATGCGGCGCAATTCGATCTGCATGGTCTCGCGCAGTTTCAGGTCAAGGGCGCCCAGCGGCTCGTCCATCAATAAAACCCTGGGGGGATAGGCGACGGCGCGCGCCACGGCGATACGCTGCGCCTGCCCGCCGCTCAGCTCGGAGGGATAGCGGCTTTCCACCCCCGGCAGGCGCACCAGGTCCAACAGCTCCGACACCCGCTGATCGATTTTGCTGGGGTCCGATTTGCGCTCCCGCAGGGGAAAGGCGACATTTTCCTTGATGGTCAAATGGGGAAAAAGGGCATAGTCCTGAAAAACCATGCCGATTTCCCGCTTGCGGGGCGGCAGATCGGTGATGTCGTCTTCCCCCAAGAGGATTTGCCCGCTTGTCGGATCGATGAACCCGGCGATCAGCCGCAGGGTGGTGGTTTGGCCGCAGCCCGACGGACCAAGGAGGGTGATGAACTCACCCTCCTCGATCCGGAGGTCCATGGTTCTAAGGGCGGTGATGGGACCATACTTTTTAGTGACCCCTTTTAAGACGACCCCTGACATTCACCCCCCCACCAGAAACTCACCTTTGGATCAACCTATTGCGCAACCGAGCGGTTCCATTGATCCGTCCAATCGGAAATCGTCACTTTCGAATAGTCGATCCGTTGTTCCTTGGCAATTTCTTCCGCATCCAGGACCAACATTTCGGCCGCAATGGGATCTTCCTTGATCGTCTCGATCGCCTTTTTGTTGATGGGGACCAAACCGCTCTTGGTGGCGAAGAGGACCTGAAATTCCTCGCTCAGATACTCGTTGATGAACCAATGGGCCGCTTCGGGCACTTCACTGCTCTTCATGACGCCGAGCCAGCCAACCTTGGCCACGCCAACAACGCCTTCCTTGATAACCGGATGGACGCTGGTCACGTTGACGCCGGCTTTTTTGGTCCGCAAACACCAGCCCGCGTTGCCCACCGATGCGATGATGTCGCCGGACTGGAATTGCGCCAGGGTCTCGCCGCCCCGGGACCAGAACTTCAAGATTTGCATATCGTTGATCAAATCCAGTCCGGGCTGAACGTTGGTTTCGTCGCCGCCCGCCGCGTGGACCACGCCGCCGAAGTTCGCCAGGCCGCCGCCGGAGTTAATGTCGGGAAAGGAGATTTTGCCGGCCAGTTCGGGCCGCACCAAATCCTTATAGGTGGTGGGACGGGGGATGCCCAGTTCCTCAAACTTATCCACGTGATAACAGATCACTTCCTGGGAATCCCAAGACCCCACCATGTTCTCGCTTTTCTGAAAATCGGCGATGTTACTGGTATTGGGGATGAGACCAAAATCCAACTCCCGCAGATAGCCCAGCTCCATCATGTCGGCGACCTGGGCATCGAGGATCTCCATCACATCAAAGGGCGCGTTGCCCCGGGCCGCCACCAGCTTGGCAAAATTGGCCTGGGGAGACCCGGTCACGAATTCGATTTTCCCCCCTTCGGCTTCAAATTTAGGGACGATCAGTTCTTCCATGTTCTCTTTCCAGGAACCGCCCCATGTAGCCACGCGCAGGGTGACGCCGTCGAACTGTCCGGCCATGGCCGTGTTGAGGTTTGCCGTGGTCAGTCCAATCGTCGCGGCCGCGACGAGGATTCCGAAAGTCATCGCTTTATTTTTTTTCACTTTACTTTCTCCTCTGCTGAAAATTCGTCGTTGATGAAAAAGCTGATCTACTCCCCCGCGCACTTCGCCCCGCATCGTTGTGAAAGGGTGCCCCTCATCTCGTGCTCCCAGTGCCGCCCGACTTGAGCAGCGCGTCGAGGCCCACCGCCTTTTGCACCACCAAAAGGGCCAGGAGGCAGATGAAAATCACCAAGGTCGCCGAAGCCATGAGGCTCGGGTCGAAGTCATTCTCCAAAGCGTAAAAAATCTCGACCGGATAGGTCACGAAGCCCGGCGCGGTCAGGAAAATGGCAATGGGCACGTCGCCAAACGACACCATGAAGGCGTAAAGAGCGCCGGCGTAAACGCCCGGCATGATCACCGGGATGGTCACCCGCCGCAGGGCGCGCCAAGGCGTGGCCCCGTGGATCACCGCGGCTTCCTCCAGGCGCCGGTCAAACCTTTGCAGGATGGCGGTGACCGTGCCCACGACAAAGGGCGTGGCCACGAAGATGTGGCCGATGGCCAAGCCCAACAGGGTCCCTTGCCAATAAAACCCGGTGGCGTCGCCGATGACGTAAAACAGCTGCAGCAAGGCGATGCCGGTGACAATGGAGGGAATCTGCAGGGGCGCGCGAAACACCGCCGCGATGAGGGCCTTCCCGGGCAGGTTGCTGCGCACCAGACCCAGGGCCGCGGGCACACCGAGCAGGCAGGCAAAAATGGCGGACACCAGCGCCAGGCCAAAGCTCAGCCCCAAGGCCTCCAGCTGCGCCGACGGGATGTTCCAGTACCAATGAAGGGACAGGTTTTCCGGCGGAAACTTAAACGACGCCTCGCTGGTGGACGAGGGTCCATTGAGCGAGGTGGCGATCACCACCACGATGGGGGACAGCAGAAAAATATAGGAAAGGGAGCAGTAAGCGTAAAAACACAGGCGTCCCAAAAGGCGGGTTGATCGGTGCCGGCTAAAGCGCATGACACGGCCCCCTCATACCATCACCAAATGGGCCGCGCGCATGCGGCGCACCAGGAAAATGGACAAGATGTTTATGGCGATCACCGACACCAGAAGGACGGCGGCGATGGTGGCCCCCAAGGAGTATTTGATATCCATCATCACCGTGCGCTGAATGAGCACGGGCAAGGTGAACACCCGCCCGCCGCCCAGCAAGGCCGCCGAGGTGAAAGCGCCCATGCACATGTTAAAGACCATTAAGAGCATGGCCGTAATGCCCGGCAGCGCCAGAGGGAAAATAACACGGTAATAGACACGCCACCGTTTGGCCCCGTGGATTTGCGCCGCGTCTTCCAAGGATTTCGGGATTGTCTGGACGATGCTGTAAAGCAGGAGCACGCCAAAACCCAAGGTGAAGTGCATGAGACCGATGACCACGCCCGAGGTGTTCCCGAAAATGGAAAACGGCCGGGAGGCCAGCCCCGATCCCAGCAAGGCTTGGTTAAACATGCCGTTGGCCGAGAAAATCACGATCAGCCCATAGACCTTGATGACGATGGTGATGAAGGTGGAAATGACGATCCCGGCCAGCAGGATCATGGCCCATTGGGAGCGCATGCGCGCGATCATGTAGGCGACGGGAAAGCCCAGGATCAGAGTGAAGAGCGCCGCCAGGCCCGAGGTTTTGATGGTGACCCACAAAGCCCGCAGAAAAAAGGAGTCGGTCACGAACTGCACGTAGTTGTCGAGAACGAACTCGTCGCCAATCCGCCCCAGGCCAAGGTCCTTAAAAAAGCTGGATTCCAAGAACACGAATTGGGAGGCGGCCACCAGCGTAAAGCTGATGACAAAAGGTGGAATCAGCAACAACCACCAGCGGACATACATTTGCGCCTCTCCGCCTTCTTCCCTGTCACCTCACCTCTTCAACCGAACGCGGATATCTGATTTTTGGGGATTTTGAGCCCGGGATCGGTTCTATGTTTGGATGTGGCCCACAAATAGTCGGGGGCAAAACGACTTTGGTCAAGAAAAAACATGATTGAAATGAAATGCGAGGTGTATTGCTATGAGGAAATGTTATGTATCGGCGTGTTCCACCGCTCGGCCCGGCGATCCGGACCCGCCAGGACATCAACAGCCCTTATGACGCAAGTGCCTGCAAAAGCGCCTGATCGAATGCCGCCGGCTGTTCCAATATCGCCAAATGAGAGGCGTCGGGAATGACCGCCAAGCTTGCGCCCCGTACCGCCCGTTCAATCCGTTGCGCGTCGGCAAGGGGCGTGGCCCGATCCTGTGCCCCGGTGATCAGATGCAGCGGGCCTTTTATCTTCGGCAGCATTTGCAATCCATCGAAATCGCGGACCGCGTGGGCGGAAGCGATATAGCCGTCTACCGGACTGGCTCCGACCAAATCCCGCACAGCTTGCACCGACCCGCCGGGCGGATCGAGGGACTGGGGCGTAAACCATCGTGCCAGAAGTTGGTCCATAATCGCGGGAAACCCATCGCTGCGCAGTTGCGCCGCGCGGGCATCAAAGCCTTTTTTATCGGCAACCTGCGCACTGGCCCCGGCCAGGATCAGGCGGTCGATACGCTCCGGCGCGGTCGCGCCAAGCCACAATCCCACCATGCTGCCCAGGGACAGCCCGCAAAAGATTACCTTGGACAGCCCCAGATGGTCCATCAACGCCAGGGTGTCCAGGCCGAACTGGGAAATCTCATAAGGGCCAGGCGGTATGGTAGAAAGACCATGTCCCCTGCAATCAAAACGCACAATCTGATAGCGATGACTGAGCATGGCAACCTGCCGGTCCCAAAGGCGGTGATTGGCGCCCAGGGAATGATGAAACAAGATCGTCGGCGCCTCGGCCAAGCCGGCCCGCTCATAGCTCAGGGAGATCTGCGATCTTGTGAATGTGTCCATGGTCGCCTTCGGCGGCTGTCAACAGGCTCCTGTGCAGGGCCGTCACCTGTGCCGTGATCAGTCAACCTTTCGGTAGATGGGCGGCTGCTGCATCATTTCAATTACCAACTCCTCGGCGCCAAAGCCGTCCCTTGGCAGGGATTGGGCCTGCTGGCCCGAATAGTGCAGCGCGGCCCGCACATCGGGGTGCGCATAGTAGGCGCCGGCGACCACCGTCAACAAGGTATGCAGGCCGGCGGCGTCAGTGCTTTCCAATTTCTCCATGGCCGCTTCAGGCGGTCTGCCCCTGACACGATCAAGGACAGCCTTCAGCGGCGCCAGCAAATCGGGCCGCAGGGCCAGGACGCGGTCGAGCGGCGCTTGGCTCAAGGCGATCTCCGAGGCGGCGGGCAGGTCGCCCCAGCGCGGTGCGATCACCTCGGCCAGTTCCGCCAACTGGGCACGGGATTGGTCATCGAGAGCCGGTTGATCATCCATTGTCGTCATCTCCCCACTCACCTTGCCACATCGCGCCTGTGATTTACCAGGTGGTCGGCGGCGCGCAGGGCAAGGGCTGAAATCGTGGCCGAGGGATTCACGGAGGAACAGGTGACGAAGGCGCTGCCGTCCAGGATCAGCAGATTGGGAATATCATGGCACCGCTGCCAGCGATCCACCACCGAGGTTTCCGGGTCATCGCCCATGCGACAGGTCCCCAGGGCATGCCAACCGGCCTCGGCGACCAGGGGCCGCAAGAGGGTGCGGTAAGCCCCCGCCGCGCGAAAGGATTCCTCGACACGCTGATTCATGAAGGCGAGCATGTCACGGGAATTCTGCGACAGGGTGTAGTGCAGACGGGGCGCCGGATCCCCGTAGCGGTCACAGAGCTCCGGGTCCAGGTCGACTCTATTCTCGACCTCCGGCAGGTCCTCGGCGGTCACGCCCCAGATGGCCGCGCGGCCCAGCCAGGCATTGACGTGCTCGTGCATGGCCGCGCCCCAAAGTCTTTCGCCCGGCCAAGGATAAAGGGCCGCCATCAAGGGACCGCCCGATGGGGAAAGGTTCCATTTCGCGCCCCGGACAAAGCCGCGGGAAACATCGGTCTCGGCGAATTGCAGACAGTAAAGGCTCTGCCCCCAATGGCCCTGCCAACTCATCATGGGTTCCTCGAACAGACCGATGGTGCGGGACAGGGGATGCATCATGAGCCGCCGCCCGACCAGCCCGGATCGGTTCGCCAAGCCATTTCCATGCCCCTTGGCGGCGGAGAGCAGCAACAGCCGCGGCGTCCCGATGGCATGGGCCGCCAAGATGACCACATCAGCCTTGATGTGCTTTTCGGGGCCCGGGCCGTCCCGGTAAAGAGCGCCATTGGCCCGGCCCTTTTCATCCAGGGTGATGCGCGAGACCTGGGCGTCGGTGATCAGCCGGACACCATGGCGTTCGGATTCCGGCCAGTGGGTGCGGTCTACGGAGCCCTTGGCCCCCTCGTTGCAGCCGGCCCGGCAGGTGCTGCGCTGAACGCATTGCCGGCGCCCCCCATAGTCCCGGGAATTGATGGCATTGGAGCCCGGCCACCAGTGCCACCCCATCTTTGCATGGGCCGCGGCGACCCGCTTGCCCCAATCGCCGATCGGCAAGGGCGGCATGGGGTATTCGGGCCGGTCGGGATAGGCGGGATCACCGGCGATCCCCGACACGCCGAACTGCCCATCGATCCGATCGTAAAAGGGCGCCAGTTCGGCGTAGTCGATCGGCCAATCATCAGCCACGCCATCCAAGGTTTTGACCCGGAAATCCGACGGCAAAAACCGCATCCAATGGGCGCTGAAAAGAACGGTGCTGCCGCCGACGCCGTGGAACAGCAAGGGCTTGATGTCGGACTGGGCATCGGCGATGGGTGTATCGTGGACCCTTTTTCGAATGTTGGGGTTGGCGTTCCAAGGCCCAGGGCCGCCAACTCAAAATCGTTGCGCGTCCCCGGATAGCGTTCCGGATCCTGCCGTGTCCCCTGCTCAAGGCAGGTCACCTTGATCCCCGCCTGTGCCAGCCGCAGGGCGGCAACGGCGCCGGACAGGCCCGCGCCCACAATCAAGACCTCGGTCTGCAACTCAGCCTCCCAAAAAACAGCAGCATATATCCGGAAAACATCTGCAACAAACGGTTTGTACTTGCCGCGTGCCAGCCTCTGAAAAGATGGCCGGCCCTCGCTAGATCCACCGCCGCACGCTTTTGCAGTAGGCCTCGAAATCGGTGCCGAATTTCGCGCGTAGAGCCGCCTCCTCAGCCTTTATCTGATAGATCGTGATGAAACAAACAAAGGCTGCCAGCACCACCAAGCCAAGGGGATTGCCCAGGAAAAGGGCCCAACCGAGGAGGATCAGTAATAGCCCCAGATACATGGGATTGCGGCTTATGCGGTAGGGTCCGCCCACCACAAGGCTCGAGGTTTTGTCCGGATCACGGGGGTCGATGGTGGTCCCGTCCCGACGGAAAAACCCCAAGGCGGTCAGATCCAAAGCCAAGCCCAACCCCGCCACCAGGACCGCCACGGCCGTTTGACCGAAAAACGCGACAGACAGGTCGGGCGCCAAATTGTCGAGCAGCCAAATGGCCAATCCGGTAATCACGCCGATAATCGGCGGCGGAATTTTGGTGTGCATTGGTCCTAGCCCGCCATGCAAACTGAGTGGATAGAATTATACGAATTGATGTCCGGTTCCCGCCTTAACGTTCGGTCGCCGCAAAATCTATCCTCATCGGGCGAAGGTCGCCTGGCGGCCGGGGGCGGCGTTGAGCAGGGCGCGGGTGTAGGCGTGTTGGGGCCGGCGGTAGACCGCGGCGGTGGCGCCCTGATCCACCACCTCGCCGGCGCGCATGGCCATGATGCGATCGCAGATCCGAGCGGCCACGCGCAGATCGTGGGTAATAACCAGGCCCCCGATCTCCTTGATCAACTTCAGGACCCGACCCTGAGCCCCCCCTCCAGGGCGGTCGGTACCAAGGCAATGCCGGGATAGAAAATGATCCAGGGGCTGATCTGGACGCAGGTGCGGCCCCGCGCCGCTAAACCTGGGCAACAGCCGCCCGGCGATCCTCCGGCCGTTCCAGACTTAAATCTATTATAGCGAAACGATAATCGATTATGGCGAAACAACGGATCGGACGCCTCGGCACCCGATCCGGATCTACGCGGAATCCAGCCAGCCGACTAGCACTTAAAGATCGTGGTGTGCTGGTCGTTATCCTCACCCGAGGGCGTATCGGATTCCAAGGTGGGCGCCTTGGTGTATTGGGCGCAATGCTCCGTGGCCATCGCGGTTATCTCGTCCAAGCTCATCTCGTTGGCGTCCCAGGTGTAGGACACCGAATTGGCATCGCCGGTGATCATCTGATAGGCCGGCTCGGAGCTGCCGCAAGCAACCACGAACATGGCAGCGGCCCCCACTGCCATAAGTTTCACGGTGCGTTTTCCGACGGTAAAAGCCTCAACAGCGTGCGAATAGCCAGTCTTGTCCATAACTCCCCCCGAAAGCTAGTGCATGGTATGCTCAGTTTATCTCATCGCCGCGCCGTGTCACGCGTTTTCCGGGAAAGAGCCGAAACGTTCAAGCCAAACCGTTAAAGGCCCAGGGCCCTTGATTACATAGAGTGCCGTTCCCCTAAAGAACTCAGCCCGTCTCACGGCACCACAAACGCGGGCCGGCCCGCGATCAAAAATCAGTCGATGACTGCCATGGCATCGATTTCCACCAAAAAGGCGGGATCGGCCAAGCCCTGCACCACCACGCCCGTGCTGCAGTGATGAACCCCCTCGAACCATCGATTGATGGCTTCGTAGACCGCGGGGCGATAGGCCATATCGGTGACATAGACCGTCAGTTTGCAGATATCGCTCAAGGTCCCACCGGCTTCCTCGATGAACCCCTTGATGTTGCGGCAGGCCTGCTCCGCCTGCAGGCCCGGGTCACCCGGGCCGATCAGGTTTCCCTCCAGATCCACACCCACCTGGCCTTGCATGAAAACAAAATCACCGCTGGCCCGGATCGCCTTGGAATAGACCGCCTTGGCATGGTAGCGGGTCTCATATTTATGGATATGCTGTTTTGGCATTGTCGCTCCTTGGTCGTCTTGCGTAAGCACTATGCCATGAGAGCCAACGAGAATGAAACCATGGTCGCCGCCGGCCAACGTTCCGCCGCCATGGTGCACCAATGCACCGCCGAATCACGCAAATCTAAGGTAGCAATCGCCCGTTTAAATCGGGCCGAAAAGAACAGGAACAGAACGGAAACTATAAACCCCGACTGAGAAAAGTGTAAACCCGATTGACGCATGTCCCGAAAAAATCGCCATTTTCTATTTATTTTCAGATATATAGATGGCGCCCCGGACGGGATTCGAACCCGCAACACCCTGTCCTGAAGACCGGGCAGTCTTCCCCAGTTAAACGACCGGGGCGCGGTGGATCAGTACTACCGAGGCCATTGTATCATTGAGCACACCGCTTGGCATCCGCTCAGAGTATGGTGGTGCTAACGCATTGCGGGCATGATGTATGCCGATGTCCGTCTTTTGGACCGAGGCTGATTTGGACCGGGCCTTTGGCGCACGGCAGATGTTAGCCGACTAACGGTCATGAATGCGAACCGGTAAAGGTGGATCTCTGCTAGTCAAAGCGAGAGCCACGACGAGTATCGCCACAGCAACCCATGTGAGGTCTCGATGAACTTCTCCGAAGAGCAAGATCCCCCACAGGAGACCGGCAAAGAGGGAAACGAATGTCCCGAAGTTGACGAATACGCCGCCTGTTTTCTGAATCAGCACGAAGTACAAGAGACTTTCGATGACACCGGCGGCCACGAAGATCAATATCGCGACCTCTGCGTCGTTCCACGAGAGTGTTTTCGGCCACGAATGACCGCTCAGCAGAAAGACAGGCGCGACGAGCAACGCCGCCACCACGGTCTCACCGGTTACAGCATGTAAGGCCGACAATCCCTTCGGCCAAAACCGTGCGATATAAATGGATTCAATGCCGTAGGTGATTGGCACCACCAGGGCGACCAACATCCACAATGCTTTGCCACGGTTGGGCAGCTCAAGCTCTGGCCATAGTATCAGCGTGACAGATAGCACCCCCAAAGCTACCGCCGCCATTCGCGCGACGGAAACCCTCTCAGTCCGAAATAGGAGCGCAATCGACACTGAAACGAGCGGAGTCATGCAGGCTATGAGCACAAGAACCCCAGCGGGAACCTCAGAAGCCGCGTACAGAGCAGCAGCCAGCGGGGCAACATATCCCAGAAATGCCGTCACAATGAAAAACACAAGAAGCTTTGAATGCGGCCGAAATCGTTCGCGTTTTACCACCGCAATGACCAAAAAAATGATGGAAAGCAGGACGAGAGCAACCATCAACACAGCCAGGTCCGAATAGCCGCCCTGCGCCGCTTGCCTCAACATGGCAAATTGCAAGCCCCATAAGGCCCCCATTGTCAGAAGGAGCACAAATGGACCCAGGTGCCTGACCGGTGTCCAGCTTGTCTTCATAGGTCCTCCCCGATAGGTGCTACCCTTGGCGCCGCCTCCCCACCATGGAGAACTATGTCAAACAGTAAGTTCAAAAATCCAGCCCGAGGCCAAAGATCCCACCACTGCCAATCCCAAATAGAGCAGGAACGGCTTTAGCCTGAGCACAGGGAAAATCGCCATGGCGCCCCAGATACTCACGACACCACCCGACACGAGGAAGGCCATTGCTGCGCCCTGGGACATGCCGTGTTCGATCAGCCCCCGCGTGAGCGGCAAGGCGGCATAGCCATCCAAATAAGCCGGCGCGCCCACAAAAACCGCAAGCGGGACAGCCCACCAAGAATCGCTGCCCACATAGGCCGAAAGAGCCTCGGGATGCAGCGCCGCGTTTAGCCAATACTCCGCCGCGAACGCGGGGATGAGGCAGATCAGTATCAGGCGCGTCGTCGCCTTGGTTTCCCGCCAAAAATGCGCACGGTGCTCGGGTGTTCGCCAGATTGCAACCGTCATGCGGCTCGATCCACGGCACGTCGATTGGCCTAATTCTCCGACGATGCGATTGCTGCGGAGTGGCCGGTCGGTCCAGGAACACCCGGCCAGGGCAGCCGTGGTGAAACCACCAAGGAGCCCGAGGCCAAAGGCCGCGACCGTTTTACCGATGGCGAAGCCTAGTCCCAAGGTGGCGGCAGTAGTGGCCAGCATCGCTGGGTCCGTGATTGGAGACGACAGCCAAAAGGCCATAACCGGCGCCAAAGGGACCCCAGACGCAAGCAGTCCCGCCATGAGTGGCAAGACGGTCACACCGCAAACGGGTGTTACCGCTCCGATCAATGACGCGATGACGACAGTGTACAAGACGTGACCGTTGAAGACTTCGGCGATCCGGTTACCAGCACCGCTGGCGCTGACCCAAGCGGCGAGAAGAATGCCCGGAACAACGAGCGGGGCAACCTCGATCAGGCCCCACAAAACGAACAGGGCCGTCGCCCCGACCAGATCGGGAGCCGCAAGCAAGCCGATTAGGATCCCAAGCAATGTGATAACGACCGCAATACGCAGCCAAGAGAAAGTTTTTGAACGTTCGGCAATCTCGGTCACGTCGCCCTCCCGTGGCGGCGGGTTTGGCTTCTGAGTATGGGGCCTTGCTGGAATTCCGAGAAACGCATAGTTTTAAGTTCAGTTATTAATAATTCCGATGACTTTCCTATGAACAAACTCGACAGCAATCTGCTCAGAACGTTTCTGGCCGTGGCCGATGCCGGTACTTTTACGGGTGGTGCCGCCAGGATTCACCGGTCCCAATCGGCTGCAAGCGTCCAGATCAAGCAGCTTGAAGACCTCTTGGGAGAGCCGGTTTTCAAAAGGCACGGACGAGGCGTTGTGTTGAGTCGGATCGGCGAGGTTCTCGAACCCGTCGCGCGCCAGGTCATCCAAACCCTAGATGCGACCATGAGTGAGATTGTCGGCGGCGGGCTGGAGGGGTCAATCCGTATCGGCATCCCGGACGATCATGGTAAGGAAGCCTTGTCAAAGATCATCGCGGATTTCACGCGCGATCATCCCAAAGTCGACCTCATGGTGCACTGCGCTTTGAGCACGGGATTTCCCGCCGCGCTGGTCGCGGGTGAACTCGACCTGGCCGTCCATGAAGTCGAGGAAGTCGGACCGGCCATGGCGCTTTTGCGGGAAGAGCAGATGCACTGGGTTACCTCGCGGGCTCACAACCTGCTGGAGCGCGATCCGATTCCGGTCGCCCTTTTCGACCGCGCATGCTGGTGGCGCGACGTGGCGCTCCAAGCGTTGGAAGCCAGTGGTCGAGCCTATCGGATCATCTATTCGAGCGAGAGTGTGACAGGCGTGGCCGCGGCCATCGAAGCCGGGATCGCTATCGGTGTTCTCGATCATTCTGCGCTGACGCCCGACTTAGTGGTTCTGTCCGAAACCGAAGGTCTAGGCGCGATGCCCACATCAAAGCTCGTTCTTGATTGTGGTAAGAGTGCACAAGATCCCGTGTGTCGCACCATGGCTACCGCCATCAAAGGAGCATTCGCCGCGGCCAGAAAATGACGGCAATGGGTCAAAAGCCGATATCGCTTCGTGACCCACCTCTATATCCGCTACACGGCTCATAGCAGCCAGCGAGCGCTGCAGGGGCGCTTGCACCAGCGGGTCCACGAAACAGACCGTGATCGCCCAGGTGGAGCGGATGTTGGCTTAGGGCTTGGGCTTGGATGTTGGCTCCGCGGCTTGCGAGCGGCGAGGTCGTGATGGCGGGAGATACCTATTATGTCAAAAACAGTCGAAGTCTTCGTTGCTAGGGTGACTCATCATGCGCATGTATAACGAACTGGCTCCTTGGTTTCATCTGGTCACCTCGCCCGGCTCATACGAGGCCGAGGCCGCACACATTATCCAACTTGCGGACACCGCCTGCGAAGGTCCGGCCAAGACGCTTCTCGAACTGGGTTCCGGTGGCGGCAACAATGCATCCCATCTCAAGCATCGCTTTGCCTGTACCTTGACGGATCTATCCGAGCACATGCTCGAGGTAAGCCGTCGCCTCAATCCTGAATGCGAGCACCTTTTGGCGGACATGCGGACAATGCGGCTCGAGCGACAGTTCGATGTGGTGTTGGCCCATGATGCCATTGCCTACATGACCAGGCGGGAAGATCTCTCGGCCGCAATCACCACAGTGGCGGCGCACCTTCGGCCCGGGGGCGTGGCGATCCTGACGCCCGACGCGGTCGCCGAGACCTTTTCACCGGGCACCAGTCATGGCGGTCACGATGGGCCCGATGGCCGGGCCCTGCGTTATCTGGAATGGATCCATGACCGCAATGTCGACGACACGACTTACCATATGGATTTCGTTTTTTTGATCCAAGAGCCCGGGCAGCCACTTCGTGTGGAACATGATCATCACACCCTTGGCCTTTTCTCCCGGGCGACGTGGCTGGACCTGATCCAGGCTTCCGGCTTGCAAGTGATCGACGTGAGTATCGAAGACCCCCATGCGGGCGAGCATGAGGTATTTGTGGCCCGCCGACCGAGATAGGCGCCACAGAAACAAGTCCATTTGGGGCAAAATTCGCCGAAGCGGCCGAGGCACCCTTTGGGCGGTGATTCGGATAAAGCCCTACGTGGGTGCAAAAGCCAAGCCCGCGGCGGCTCTCGCAAAAACCGCTCAGATTAGGGCTAAGCCGGATTGGGATTGGCGATATTCTCTGTCTCCCTGGTCGAGGTGTTGCCTTGCTTGTCGGTGTAGGTGCGCTCACTGCACGTGTGGGCAGTTAGGTCTTTTCACAGCTTAGCAACGAGCCTGTAGCCAAGGTGGCATCAGCGGCCGTTGACCTCACTTCGGGCTTGGCGTCATGCTGGGCTGCGCCGGTCTTGGCCGCGTGGCCCTGCAGAACCGCGGCACCCAAAAGCACCAACAACCCCACCTGCGCGATGACCCACACCCAAGTTGCTTCCGACACGGCGGCAATGTTCCTTAAACTACATTCGGGCCATAGTTTTTGACCACGCAGCCAGTGGAACGATAGTTTGGAACTGAGCCGCGAACTCTTTTTCTAATTCTCCGATTGTCAGGAAAGTAAAATACCATGCCATTTGGCCCGATCAGAACCTCATTTTCGTGCAACACACGCCTAGTATTATCGGCCCCTTTTATGCTCCCCCATCCGGTCCATGAGAAATACCCTGGGCTCTTCTAGCATTGTAAAGTCGCCCACGAGCACTGATTTAGAATACACTTTTATGAATTCCGCGCTGGAGCGGATCTGCTGTGCTTGATCCCCGATCGTTACAGATTTTGGAACATCTTCCATGTTCTTTTCGATACTCCACAAAGGTACCATGGAGAATCTGTTGTCGGGTTTGGCCCTATTGGGACCCAAATACACCATAGCCCCATCACCCCAGTTAACTCCTTCAACCAAGACCCGTGTTGTTTTATTAGCATAACTAATAACAAATGCGTGGCTACGCTCCGTCAATCTTTCCTCTTTTTCTTCCGTAAAACCAAAGTCTTTTCCCAGGAAGTCGAATTCTTTGCGAACAAGCCGTTGAAATGACTCCTCGTTCAACATGCTTTTCTCCATTGATGCAGATAAACCTCACTCTCCTGAGATCCATACCTTTCAACATAGCTATCAATCAAAGTTCTAGCCCCATAAGCAACCAAGAAGGCGCCCACTAACGTACAAATGAAAAGCAAAAAAAACCGACGTGAATGATACTTCAACCTTACCCCTTTTTCGTCCAAACATTTATCTGGCCAAAAAGGCAGCACATAGATTGGAATCAAAATGTTTTTACGAGCATGAAACCATAACCATCCCGCAAAAAAAGCCGACAAAAGCAAAAACACAAAACTCAATACTCCCATAGTCCTTACAAGAAGGCTGGCAGCTTGGTTCAATCCCTCTGAGGACACTGATTTCTCTTCCCTACTAATTTTTCACATGCAATTTGGCCGTGCCCGCCGCCAAATCCGAATCTATGTTACCGTATCGAAAGTGCAGCTAGAAGTAATTGTTATTGACACATGACTAGGGCCGGTGCCAA
The DNA here is from genome assembly GCA_028280915.1 of Kiloniellaceae bacterium. Taxonomy (GTDB): domain Bacteria; phylum Pseudomonadota; class Alphaproteobacteria; order Kiloniellales; family Kiloniellaceae; genus JANQKX01. The sequence continues at coordinate 4,296 of JANQKX010000397.1, read as the reverse complement.
CCGGGCTTTGCGGTGAGTTCTGGAAGCTAAGCCCGACTCAGATTCATTGCTTTTGCATGGTCATAGCAAATTGCGCATAAAAGCTTGACCTGGGTTATGGCCAAAATCTCATCGGTCCATTCTCCCCCCGCTTTGGCAAGCAATTCATTGCAGTACGTGCACCATGCGTCGGGGCGAGCCTGATTAGAATCGCTTGCCCACCAAAACCCATAGGGAGTGTTTTCTTCCAGGCTTTGGACGATGTGTTGGCAAACAAATGTCTCCTCCTGTTCACCATGTATGGAACACTTGACTGTGGGCATGCTTACAATTTTCCTCTGGTCTGAACATCATCTGACGATAGAAACATCGGACGACTGTCACAAGGTCAACTTGACATCGCCCTCGCACAGGCGCAGACCCCCTTGGTGCTCAAAACACCTTCACGTTGGCGGAGACCCGTCACCGACATGGGCGGGTTTAGTGTGCCCGCATGGTGCATCCATGCTGGGGGTGCGGAGAAATAAGGCACTCCCGCGCACGAATAATCCCGCACGTCCTACGTCGTGTTTTGAGCCTCTAGCACCAGCGCTGAGCGCTGAAGCGACTCCCCGCCAGGGGCCATCACGTTAGAAGATTACATAATCATCCCGCTGCATCCGTCCCGGCGCCTTGCGTCGGATGAACCGCGGTGGTTTCCGCAGTAACGGCTGCCGGCCAAGGCTGCCTTGGAAAGCCGTTGCGTGGATACAGGGGGACGTTTTCGGAGGATTCAATCATGACTAAGATTAACCATAACCTGCCGGCGCTGCCGGTGGTGGAAGACGATCACGCGGATGCCAAGCTGATTGGCCTCTGCCGCAATCTACTCGACCTACATGCCGAGGACCATGCGCTCGAGCGGGCGACACTCGAAACGCTGATCCAGCGAAATGAGATCGTCCAGGATCTTCAGCGGGCCCGAGCCGATTACAAGGCCCATCTGGCGCGCTTTTTCAAAAGCAAATGGCTCGGCTCTTTCGACAAGCACATGGTGAACCGTAGATCCGCCCTGGCTTGCGGCGTGCTCTTGAATGGAGGGCCCTTGAATGGAGGGCCCTTGAATGGAGGGCCCTTGAATGGAGGACAGCCGTCATGACCATGCGACAGCACGGATTAGTTTCAAGTGGCTTAGCAGCGTAACATTCACGTCACATTGAGTTAATATTTTTATTCTGACCAAAAATTCAATAACTGATGAAATGCAAATCAAGCATTCAGATCGCAAGCAACTCAATAAAACGGGAGAGATCAATTGTCCAAGATCGTAGCAAACACCTTGGCTTTGGGCATGGACCCAGACAACAACTATCTGACCGTTGCGGACCCAATTACGAACATATCGATTACCGATATAACGGTCGGCAATACTCGGGAGATCACCAAGGACGGTGACAGTACCAGCATCAGTGGTCTGCAAGTTTCGTCGGAGAGCATACTGGACGAGGAGAATTCGGTTCTAGAAAGTTTCACGGTTCGGGAACTGAATGATCCTTTGGTGGAAGCGGTTAGCTGGACTGGCATCAACAAACAAGCTACCGGAGTAAACGCCGATTCGCTTTTGCACCTGGGCGACCTATCTAGCCTCTTATCCGGCAGTGATCAGATCACCGGCAGCAACATGCAAGACACCGTAATGGGTTTCAACGGCAAGGACACGATCTTCGGGCGAAAGGGCGGCGATACTTTGAGCGGTGGCAACGGTAGCGATACGATTTCCGGCGGTGGCGGCAACGATGTCATCGACGGTGGGAAGGGCAACGATGTTCTGGACGGCGGCAATGGACGAGATACCATTCGTGGCCAAGCCGGCAACGACCGGATCGACGGGCAAAACGGAAACGATAGTTTGGGGGGACAAGATGGCGCGGATACCATAACTGGTGGACTTGGAAACGATTCGATCAGCGGCGGCGGCGGCGCCGATATCCTGGCCGGTGGGAACGGCAATGACACGATCCGAGGCGGCGGCGGCGCGGACCGGCTCATCGGCGGGAGAGGCAAAGACGTCCTGGATGGCGGCGCCGGGTCGGATACCTTGGACGGCGGCCGAGCCAATGACACGCTTACGGGAGGCAACGGGGGGGACACCTTTGTTTTCAAGCTGGCCACCGGAGACGATACCATCACTGGCTTTTTGTCAGCAACGGACCTGATCGACGTCAGTGACTATGATTTCGCAAATGGCGCAGCGGTCATCGCCGCGACCAACGATGTGGGGGGCAACGCCGTGATTGATCTCGGAGGCGGTAACAGCGTTACCCTAGATGGCGTGTTGACCGCCCAGTTGAACGCCAACGATTTCATTGTTTGAGTAAAGGTTTCCGCCGCTTCCGACCCAATGGGTTGTTAAGATTGCGGCGCAAAGAAGCATCAGGGGCGGTCTTCGGGCCACCCCTTTCCTTTGGGCGCCAATTGTGCATCGCCCCGCCACGGTGGGCCGTAGTGTGCCAAGACGCGAAGAACGCCTCATCTGGTGGTCGATGCCCGACACCAGGCTTCGGTCAATTCTAGACGCTACGCTTGCGTGTCAATGGCGTGTCGCGGCACTACTCTTGTGAAGGGCCATTTTGGGCGGGCACGTTGTTTTGCATCCATTTGAAGACGCTATACATTGAAACATTGTCTGTTAACCCCACAACTGAGGGGACGGCTTAGGTGTGGCTGAAGGTGGCGCTAGGGGCGTCTCAATGAGCTTACCTTCGTGCCGCCCCCGCAAGGCCTCAGCGTAGCGGACGTTCGCCTTAAGCAGCTCGTAGGTCAACAGCCTGTACTCTGGGGAGCCTTTAGCAATCTGGAGCCTGTGCTCCTCAATCAGGTCCTTGACGTCGTCTTGGATCAGATAGGTGTCACCCATTGCAAGCGCTTCGGCAGACCCGGGTTCGACCCAGGTGAGCGCCTCAGCCTCCTTCTGGTAATCTCTGGGGGTCAAGCCTTCCCGCCGGGAGTCCTCGTCCTCCTCCAGGACGCGACTGAGCCACAGCTGTGCAAGCCTCTGGGCTTCTTCCTTAGTGAGCTTCTTTACTGGTCCCTTGGCTGCTTCACTGCGGCGAACGTCCGCGAACTCCTGGTCGACCTTCAAGGACTCAACCTTGACCCTCTCAAGGGCTGTCTTGGAGTCCGAGGCCTTGAGGGAGTAGGTGACCTCACGTTTGGCAGCGTAGTGGTCCTGGAGGTCCGTGGGCACTTTGGCCCGGATGTAGTACTGAGACCCTCGTCTCGCCAGCCTGGTGTGTTTGGCCACGTCGTTCACACCTCCAGTGTAACACCTTGGTGTAACAGTTTGGAAGCCAAAACCCTTTATTTCTAATGGGTTACAAAGAATTCAATGGCTTGGTAAAGTGCTGGCGTCCCCTAGGGGAATCGAACCCCTGTTTCCGCCGTGAGAGGGCGGCGTCCTAGGCCGCTAGACGAAGGGGACGCGGCCAGGCAAGAGGGCCTGTGTAGCGCAAGGCGTCAGGCGGCGCAAGGGATTTCAGAACCGCCCATCGCGCTGGCCCCAGGCACGAACGGGCGGGAGAAAAGGCGTGCGATCGGGGGTGCGAACGGGGGTGCAATCGGGGGCACGAACGGGGCATCCGGCAGAGAGGCCGGACGAAGGGTCCGGGCCAATTCCGCTCCCCTTCCCCGCCGAAAAGATGTCCTGACCAACACCTGCCTAGCCCAAGTCCCGGGCGGCGGCGATGAAGGCGTCCACCTGCTCGGCCGTGGTGTTGAAGGCGGTCACCAGACGGATGCAGCCTTCTGCCGGGGGAGAGGCGTCGTAAAACCGGAAGCCCCGGGCCCGCAGCCCGGCAATCACCGCAGGAGGCATCTTGGGGAACAGCTGGTTGCCGTCGACTCGGTGATTTTGGGCCGCCGGATGCTCGGGAAAGGAAACGCCGGGAAGGTCGGCCAGGCCGCGCCGCAGACGGGCCGCCATGTCATTGGCGTGGCGGGCGTTGCGCAGCCAGAGGCCGTCGGCCAGATAGGCCTCCAGCTGGACGCTCAAAAACCGCATCTTGGAAAAAAGGTGTCCCCCCCGCTTGCGCCGGTAGGCGAAATCGCCCGCCAGTTCGGGATCGAAGAACACCACCGCCTCGGCGCTCAGAGCACCGTTTTTGCTGGCGCCGAAGGAGAGGACGTCCACCCCGGCCCGCCAGGTCATCTCCGCCGGGCTGCAGCCCAGACTCACCAGCGCGTTGGCGAAACGGGCGCCGTCCATGTGGACCTTCAGGCCGTGCGCGCGGGCCAGGTCCGTGAGCGCCGTCAATTCATTGATGCTGTAGGCCGCGCCCA
>JANQKX010000390.1 GCA_028280915.1 Kiloniellaceae bacterium | reverse complement strand
ACGAAAGCCGGCGGTTGGTGGCCGGTCTGCAGGCCGGCTATGCCAAGCGCAGCGGTGTGAATTCCCTGAAGATCAAGCACAACAACGTGCTGGGCTATTTTGTCGAGGTCACGCCGCTGCACGGCGACAAGCTGGCGAGTGATGATTTTTACATCCACCGGCAAACCTTGGCCAACGCGGTGCGCTTCACCACGGTGGAGCTGTCGGAGCTGGAGCAAAAGGTGGCCTCGGCGGCGGAAAAGGCCTTGGCCGTGGAGCTGCAGTTGTTTGGCGACCTGGTGAGCGAAGTGGTCGGACGGGCCGAGGAGATTGCTCGCTGCGCCTGCGCCCTGGCGGTCCTGGACGTCACCGCCAGTTTTGCCGAGTTGGCGGATCAGGAACGCTGGTGCCGCCCCAAGGTGGACGACTCCACGACCTTCGTGGTGCGCCAGGGACGCCATCCGGTGGTGGAGGCGGCCCTGGCCAAGAGCCAGGAGGGCAGCTTTGTCGCCAACGACTGCGCTTTGGGCGGCAGTGGCTCTTTTGATGAAAGTGGCACCCGTAACGAAGGTGGCGACGAAAGTGAAGGCGGTGATGGGGATCTGTGGATCGTCACCGGTCCCAACATGGCCGGTAAGTCCACCTTTTTGCGGCAGAACGCGCTGATCGCCGTCCTGGCCCAGATGGGCGCCTATGTGCCGGCCCAGGCCGCTCACATCGGCGTGGTGGATCGGCTGTTTTCCCGGGTGGGCGCGGCCGATGATCTGGCCCGCGGCCGCTCCACCTTCATGGTGGAAATGGTGGAGACGGCGGTGATCCTGAACCAGGCCGGTCCCCGCTCTTTGGTCATCTTGGATGAGATCGGGCGGGGCACGGCGACCTTCGACGGCCTTTCCATCGCCTGGGCCTGCGTGGAGCATCTGCATGAGATCAACCGCTGCCGGGCGCTTTTTGCCACCCACTACCACGAACTGACCCGCTTGGCCGCCAAGCTGGACCGCATCTCGTGTTATTCCATGCGGGTGAAGGAATGGCAGGATGAAGTGGTCTTTTTGCATGAGGTGGCCAAGGGGGCGGCGGACCGCTCCTACGGCATTCACGTGGCGCGCTTGGCGGGTTTGCCCAGAACGGCCATCCGCCGGGCCGAGGAGGTCTTGAAGTTGCTGGAGCGGGGCGACCAGGCCGGCAGCCTGGCCCGCCTGGCCGATGACCTGCCCTTGTTCGCCGCGACCCTGGCCCAACCCCAACAAGCGGCTCCGGCGACCGAGGCGCCGGCGTTGGCCCGCTTGCGGGAAATCGCCCCCGACGACCTTTCGCCCCGGGAGGCCCTGGAGCGCCTCTACGAGCTGAAGGCCTTGCTGCAAGAGGTGGAGCCGTGACGGCCTTGCACGCGGACCTGGTGGTTTCGAAAACCGCGCTCGGCGTTCAGCGTCCACGCGATATTGTATCTCGCGCTAGGCTCGGTGGTGAAATAAGGGACATTTTATCGCGTTATGGCGATCCGAAGTCGGCACGCCCGGAGGTGCTGGAAGTCGTGCGGGCGGCTTTCCAGCGAGGCCGCCAAGAGGTGCGGTCCCGCTTGGAAGCGGGGGGCTGGGGGACAGTTTGCGCGGCCGAGCTGTGCTATCTGGCCGATCAGATCGTGCGCACGGTTTATGATCACGTTACCCAGGATCTCTATCCCCTGGCCAATCCGTCCAAGGGCGAGATTTTGTCCTTGGTCGCGATTGGCGGCTATGGGCGCGGAGAGCTGGCACCTTTCTCCGACATCGATTTGTTGTTTTTGCTGCCCTACAAGATGACGCCGCGCAGCGAACAGGTGGTCGAGGAGATCCTCTATTTTCTCTGGGACCTGAAGTTCAAGGTGGGCCACGCCGTGCGCTCCGTGGACGACTGTATTCGCCTGGCCAAGTCGGACAGCGTGATCTGTACGTCATTGCTGGAGTCGCGCTGGCTGTGGGGCGATCAGGAGATGTA
>JANQKX010000326.1 GCA_028280915.1 Kiloniellaceae bacterium | reverse complement strand
GCAGCACCACATGCACCTCCAAGCCCCGCATGGCGGCCAGGCGCAGGGCGGTGTGGATGCTTTCGTCCGGCAGGAAATAAGGCGTCACCACGAGGATTTTCCGTTGCGCCGCGGCGATCGCGCCCAGGATGGTCCAACGCACCTTGTCGATGGGCTCATCCGGGCCCGACCAGATGCCTCTTGCCAAGACCTGGCCCCTGGGCTCGATGTCGGGAATCCAGAAATCCTCCAAGGTTTCCTCGGTGGTGAAGTACCATTCCCGGGCGAAGGTTTTGGAAAGGTGCCGCACCACCGGCCCCTCGATGCGGAAATGCAGGTCCCGGATGGGCTCCTCAGTTTGGCTGGAGAGATACTCCTTTCGAATGTTCATGCCGCCGGTAAAGCCCAGCTTGCCGTCGACCACCAGGATCTTTTGGTGATTGCGCAGGTTCAAATAGGGCATGCGCCAGGGCAGGAAACTGTGCAGGAACCTCTTGGCGGGGATGCCGTTCTGGGTCAGGTAGCGGGTGGCCGAGCGCCAAGAGTAAAAGCCGCCGATGCCATCCACGAGGACGCGGATTTTCACGCCCCGCTCCTTGGCCCGGATCAGGGCATCGGTGAACAGGCGCCCAGCACCGTCCAGGTTAAAGATATAGCTGCTCAAAATCACCGTCTTTTCGGCGCCGTCGATGGCCTGCAGCATGTTCTCAAAAGCCATGTCCCCGGTCGTCAATTCGCGAATGTCGTTGCCAAGGGTCAGGGCCACATGGTTGCCCCCGGTCATCCCCTGGTGGGTCAGCTCCGAGACCACCCGGGACAGGGTGTCCAGGGGGCCGACCTTCTGTGCGATCTGTTCCCGCTGAGCGGCGGCCACTTGGGGATCCGGCAGGGCCGGGACGGCAGGGCCGGCCGGGCGCAATCGGATGGCGCGCCGGCGAATGCGGTCCGTGCCCAAGATCAGGTAAATCAAGGCGCCCAAAAAGGGCGACAGCCACAGCAAGCCGACCCAAGTCACCGTGGCGTGCTCGTCGCGTTGTTCGAGAATGACCTGGACGGACAGGCCGACCGTCAGGATGACGGCGGCCAGGGCCAGGATATGGGGCCAAAACTCGTTCAATACCGACAGCATGCTCACTACGCTTTCAGGGACTTCGGTTCGGATTGGCCCTTAAACAAAGGGCCAACGGCTGACTTAAAGAGCAACTCCCTGCGGCCTTGGCGGGTAAAAAGCCGACTCGCCGCCACGGCCGGCGGTTATCCTATTGCCATTAAATTGTTTTGCTATAGTACGCTATTGTTTTCTCACTACTGATCTTTCACTGCGCCGCCAATGATGCCCGATGCTTGAGTCTCCGCCCCGGCCCCTGAAGGTCGCCACTTACAACATCCACAGTTGCTTGGGCACGGACCGGCGTTTTTCACCGGAGAGGTTGCTGCGCGCCCTGGCCGAGATCGACGCGGACATCATCGGCTTGCAGGAGGTGGGATGGCATTGGCGCGGCCAGCCCGGGTTCGATCAATACGACTTCCTGACCCGCGAGACGGACTATCAGGTTTTGGAAGGCGTGGTCCGCAATCACCAAAATGCCCATTTTGGCAACGCCCTTTTGACCCGTGTCCCGGCCACCGCGGTGCGCAGCATCGATTTGTCGGTGCCCTACCGGGTGACCCGGGGCGCGCTGGACGTGGATTTGCAGATCTCGGGCCGCAATCTGCGGGTGATCAACGCCCATTTTGGCTTGGACCCCCTGGAACGCCGCATTCAGTTCGAGCGTATCGTGGCCAGCCTGCAAGATAAAACCCACGTCCCAACCATTCTCATGGGTGACTTCAACGAATGGCGCCTGAACTTCGCCGCCATCGAGGCCTTCAACCGCCTGCTGCCTAACCGGGTCGCCCCGCGCAGCTTCCACACCCGACGCCCCTTGTTTCGCTTCGACCGCATCTACGCCGGCGCCGGCATCGCCCTCAGCGACGGCCAGGTGCACAGCTCCGCCCTGACCAAGCAGGCCTCAGATCACCTGCCGGTCAGCGCCCTGGCCATGTGTCGGACTTAGGGCGCGCACCTAGAGCAAACGTGGGATCAGGTGCGAGCGCACCTGGCCTGTTGTTTCGCTCTAACTCATAAAAGTTTAGAGCGGATCTCAGGCCAATTGGATCGCCCTCGATACGTAATAGGGCCGATTCCAATTGATCTGAGAGCCGCTCTAGGTCTTCTCGCCGCCGTCGCGGAAGGAATAGGCGGTCAGGGCCAGGGAGGAGCCGAAGAACATCAGGTTGATGCCGACCAAGAGGCCCAGGAGCCAACCGGCGCTGCCCGGCAGTTGGGCGATCACCATCACGGCCAGGACCAAGGCCAGCAAGCCGCTGACCAAGAGCCAGACCCATTGCTTGGCGGGACGCAGGCTGATGGACATCATGATCTGCATCAGCCCCTCGGCGAACAAAAACGCCGCCACCAGGATGGTGAGGGTCAAAACACCCTGCAGCGGGTAAACCAACAGCAAGACGCCGACGATGATGGAAACGGCACCGGCCAGGAAAGGCGGCCAGAACGAGCTTTCGCCCCGGTCCCGAAAGGCCCGGTAACAGCCGATGAGGCCGCCGAACAGGATCAGCCAGCCCAGGAGAATCTCGATGGCCAAGGTCGCGAAGAGGGGGGTGGCGACCGCCAGTATGCCCAGGATGAAGAGCAGGACGCCCTGGAGACAATAGGACTTCCAGTTGTCGCGAAAGGCGGCGGCCATGGCCGATCTGACTTTCTCGATGTCGGGCGGGGCGGGCTGTGTCATGACGTGGAACCTTCGGGTTGGTGGCGGTCTGGCGCGAATACAACTGGTCACGAATTGTCTGGGACAATAATAGCCAAGCTGTCGGTTTTAAAGAGGAATACTGTATTGTCCCCGGGCTCTATGCCACTTTGTGCCGTTGTCCGGATCGAAAATGAGGGTTGGGTCGGCGGGCGTATCGATCCAGCTGCCCTCGGTAATCTCCCGCTCCAATTGGCCCGGGCCCCAGCCGCTGTATCCCAAGAAGAGGGAAAAGCGTTCCGGACTGGCCTGGCCGGTGAGGGGGCCGCGCAGGACCTCGGGCCCGAAGGTTAAAGCCAGGCCGTTGCCCGCCGGCACGCTGTTGTCCGTCAGTGCGTCGTCGCTGTGCAGGACAAAGAGCGCTTGAGGCTCCACCGGCCCGCCGAAGCCGGCGGGGATGTTATCCAGCGAAACCTCCCCCTCCAGCTCCAGCCGCTCCGCCAATTTAGGGCCGGACACACTGCCCAAGGGCAGATTGACGATCAGGCCGAAGGCGCCGCCGGCGTCATGGTTCACCATGTAGATGACCGTGCGGGCGAAATTGGGGTCCCGCATCTCTTCAGAGGCGATCAAAAACCGCCCCGCCAGGGAGAACGGCTCATTCGCGCTCAGGGCCGGATCGGCTGGTCCCATGGCCGCAAGGAGGGCGATGCCCATCAGCAGAACCCAGGAAAACAGGCCCTTACGGCGGTCGCCGGTGTTGGCAGCTTTCCCAATCGAACACCCGGACAACATCATAAGCCCCTTTGTTACTGGTCCGTGGTCGGTCCTCAAAGTTTCGCCTGGACCCGCGGCCCTTGGCTGGACGAAGGCAGGAGGTCGCCCGGTTTTAATCCCCGAACGGAATTGCCCAGAAAAACGCGTTCCGCCGCCAAGAGGTCCTTGAGGTAAAGCACACGTTCTTGCGCTCCGTTTTCAAGCATGTGGCGGCGAAAGGTGCCGGGCAGCAGGCCCGAGGAAATGGGTGGCGTGACCAGTTGACCTCGGATCTCCAGAAAAATGTTGGTGCGGCTGCCTTCGGTGAGCTCGCCCCGTTCGTTGAAGAACACCACCTCGTCGCTGCCGCTGTGATGGTGGTGGTGTTCCCATTCTCCGTCATAAAGCGCCCGCCGGGTGGTCTTGTGGTAAAAATAGCGGTCCTGGCTGTCCACCGGCCGGTCGGAAAGCACAAAAGACATGCGCTCCGGCTCCGGATAGGGCAGGGCCTGGCTGGTCACATCGATCCGGCCGTCGGCATAGAGCAGGAGGCGCACCCGCTGGCCGGCACCTTTTGCGAATCCCTCGGCCGTTGCCGCCAGCGCGGCCCGTGCCGCCGCTTGGTCGAAGGGGAACTGGAAATAGGCGGCGCTCTCGGCCAGGCGTTCCATGTGGTAGTCCAGCAAATGGTAGTCGTCTTGCCAGCGCAGGGTTTCGATCAATTGCAGGGAATGGGCCGGATCGGTCAGGAAGCGCCCTTTCAGCAAGCACTCGTCATATTCCGCCTTGGCCTGCGAATCGAAGACCACGCCGCTGCCGATGCCCATTTCTCCGCGACCGTCCCGGGCGATTTTCAGGCTGCGGATGGCCACGTTAAAGGAAAAATCCCCATCCGGGGCAATGTGGCCGATGGCGCCGGTGTAGACCCCGCGGGGCTCGCTTTCCAGCTCGTGGATGATTTCCATGGCGCGTACCTTAGGGGCGCCGGTGACCGAGCCGCAGGGAAAGAGGCTGCACAGCAGGTCCCGCAGTCCCACGTCCTCCCGCAGCCGGGCGGTGATGCCCGAGGTCATCTGATGCACCGTGGGATAGGTCTCGACCCGGTAGAGGTCGGTCACCTTCACCGAGCCGATCTTGGCCGCCCGGCCCAGATCGTTGCGCAGCAGATCCACGATCATCAGGTTTTCGGCCCGGGATTTTTCGTCCTTGTGCAGCCAGTCCACTACCTCCCGATCTTCCGCCAGGGTGCGCCCCCGCGGGGCGGTGCCCTTCATGGGGCGGGCTTGAATCTCACCGTCTTGCCGGGCCAGAAACAGCTCCGGCGACAAGGACAGGATCCGGTCGGTCCCGGTCTCAATAAAGGCGCCATAATGGACCCGCTGCTTCTGGCGCAAATCGGCAAAGAGAGCAAGGGGATCACCATCCAGGTTAAAGCGATACTTGAAGGTTAGGTTGATCTGGTAGACATCCCCGGCGCTGATGTAATCCTTGACCTGTTCAAAGGCCTCTCGGTAGCGCGCCGGCCTGATGTTGGGCAGCAGGTCGTGCAGATGATAGCCCGGCCCTTTCTGATCCTCGATCCATCGAGTTGTTTGGGCCATGGAGAGTCTTTGCGGCGCGGGGAACAGCCCGACCCAAAACAGAGGCACATCCCGGTTTTCCGGCAGCAATGGGCGCAGTTTGGGCTCCAAGAGATACCCCAACTCGTAGGAGAAATACCCGGCCGCGTGCCAGCCCGACGCCAAGGCGCCTTCCAATCGGGCCAGGGCGCCTTCCAAGTCGGCCGGGTCGTTGCAGCGAATGACCACTTCGGGATCGGTGAACAGACGGCTATCGGCGGCCGAAGACAAGCCGTCGTCGAGCAGCA
>JANQKX010000236.1 GCA_028280915.1 Kiloniellaceae bacterium | reverse complement strand
TTCAGCTCATCCAGTTCCGGGGCGTAGCCCGCCGAGATCACGCCGCCGTCCCGGGCCAAATGGGGCAGATCCGGCGCCAAGGCGCGGGTCAGGCGCTCCACCACCACATCATGATGGCCCAGTTCCTGGGCCAGACCGACCAGGCCAAGGGGCGGCGGTGCGGAGCCAGTCGCCGACAACAGGCCGCGCAGCTTATGGGCTTCCGTCAAGCCATCGCGCACCGCGGCCAGATCCCGCGGCCCGCCCCGGCCCACCGTCAGGCGCGATAGCGCCCGTTCCATGTCCGGGCAATGCCTCAAGCCACTGCGCAGATCGGCACGAAGACTGGCTTCGTGCAGCAGGTAACCGACCATGTCCAAGCGTTGGTCAATGGCCTTCGGGTCGGTCAAGGGCGCGGCAATGCGCTCGGCCAGCAGCCGGGCCCCGGCACCAGTCGCCGTGCGGTCGACCGCCGCCAGCAAAGTACCGGCACGGCCACCGCTCAAAGCCTGGGTCAGTACCAAATTGCGCCGGGTCGCCCCATCGATGTGCATGATGGCGCCGGCCCGCAACCGCTCCAAGGGCTGCAGGCGCGGCATCTGACCCTTTTGGGTCAGTGCCACATAGTCGGCCAGCGCCCCCGCCGCGGCCAGTTCGCCGCGGGTAAAGTCGCCAAAGGCCTGCAGGGACCGCAACTGGAACAGCTGCTCCAGCCGGCGCCGCCCTCCATCGCTGTCAAAACGCGCGCTGGGCAAGGGCGAGAGTTTGTCCTTCCACTCGGCGAAAAGGTCGAACAAGCCGGGCTGTTGCAAGAGCCGCTCGGGCACCAGCAATTCACCGGGATTGAGTCGTGCCAGGGCCGCCGACAGATCTTCCCGCTGCAAGGGCTGGGCGCAGAACCGCCCGGTGGAAATGTCCAGCCAGGCCAGGCCCAAGGCGCCCGCCGCCTCCGCCGCGCAGGCCAGGAAATTGTGGGCGCGGGCATCCAGCAGAGCGTCTTCCGTCAGGGTACCGGGGGTGACCAGGCGCACCACGTCCCGGCGCACCACCGCCTTGCTGCCCCTTTTTTTGGCGGCGGCCGGGTCTTCCATCTGCTCGCAGACCGCCACCTTAAAACCCTTGCGGATCAAGCGGGACAGATAACCGTCAGCGGCGTGAACGGGCACGCCGCACATGGGGATATCGCTGCCCAAATGCTTGCCGCGGGTGGTCAGGGCAATGTCCAAGGCCGCGGAAGCCTGGACCGCGTCGTCGAAAAACAGCTCGTAAAAATCACCCATGCGGTAGAACAGCAAGCTGTCCGGATGGGCCTGCTTGATCTCCAGGTACTGGGCCATCATGGGCGTGGTCGCCGACTTAGCCGCCGCGTTTTTCTCTTTTTTGGCCGTGGCTTTGCCGTCCGATTCGTCCGCCTCGGCGGGAGCACGTGGCGCGGCTTGGTCACTGCCGGGCGTCGCGCTGTCAGCGGCTTTTTTGGCGCCCTCAGGCGTTATGGTCGAGATATCGGACACTCAAGCAGGACGAATCTAGTCTGGCAAAAAGTTCACATGTTTCAGGGCATAAGCCTCGGATCAACACCCCTCAGTTTATCCCAGGGTGCCGGGACGGCGGTCAAGCAGGAATCGCGGTCCCGCCTAGTTGGCCGACCGCACCTTGACCTCCGGCTCCAGCGCGGCCGCCGCCACCCATTCGCGCAGGGGCGCCCATGCCATCACCGTTTGGCAATAGTCGGTGCAAACATCGTCCAGCGCCACGTCATAGGTCAGGAAACGAGACACCACCGGGGCATAGGCCGCGTCCGCCAGGCTGGGCCGGCCAAATAGGAAGGGGCCGTCCTGGCCATGGGCGGCCCGGCAGCCGCGCCAAATCTCGCAAATCCGATCGATGTCGATCTGGACTTGGGACGTCAGGCCTTCTCCCGGGAAGCGCCGGCACATATCCATGGGCATCTTGGTGCGCAAGTCCGCGAAGCCGCTGTGCATTTCCGCCACCACGCAGCGCGCCCGGGCACGGGCCAGCCGGTCGCGGGGCCAAAGACCCTGATCGGGGCACAAATCGGCCAGGTATTCCCCGATGGCTAGGCTATCCCAAATGGGTCCGTCCGGGGTTTTCAGCACCGGCACCTTGCCGCTGGGGCTGTGTTCCAGAATGGCTTGCTTGGTATCTTCCTGACGCAGCATCACCATCTGCTCCGCCACGGGGATGCCCGCCAGACGCACCGCCAGCCAGCCCCGCAAGGACCAGGACGAATAGTTTTTGTTGCCGATCACAAGCACATGTTCCGCCATCTCAGGCCCCTTTCCACAGCATTCCGCCAAACAGCTTGCTGGCGGTCCCCGAACCCCTTAAGAGTCCCAGCGCATCGCGACCTTCCGCTTCCAAGAACAAAAACGACGGTTAGCCAATGGCCTCTTACTTGATTCAGCGCACCACCAAATCCTGTTGCCCCATTATCCCGGTCGACGCAAGCCGCTTGCAAGACATGCTGGCAACAGAGGATCCCCTGTGCCGCAATTGGATCGAGACCACCGGCTTTCGCGCCAATCCGGGCACCCTTTGCCTGGTCCCGACGCCACAAGGGTCGCTCGAGCGGGTTTTGATCGGCACCAACGAGGATAGCCTCTGGGATTACGCCGGCCTGCCGGAAAAGCTGCCGCCGGGCACCTACCGCCTTGACGCCTCGGCCCCGGAAGATCACGGCCCCAAGGCCGCCCTGGGCTGGTTGCTCGGCACCTATTGCTTCAGCCGGTACAAAAAC
>JANQKX010000179.1 GCA_028280915.1 Kiloniellaceae bacterium | reverse complement strand
GTATCTCCGACCTTCTCCTCTTAAAAGCTGTTAGCTCTGCCGTGCCGACCGTTTGTCGGGCGCGGTCACCTGTGGTTTGCTTAGCCTGGGCAAATCGGCGCGGGCTGAACCTCACCCGTGGCCAATGGGAAATCGAGACAACAGGAAGAAGCAAACATGCTGATCCAATTGACTTTGGGCGCGGTGATGATCGTGGTAACCGTCTTTATTCACGCCGTTTCGCTTGAGCTTTTGATGCGCGCGCTGATTAGAATTCGTCTGACGTGGGAGGTCCGCTGGCGGTCTCTCACTTTTTCCTTCACGGTGTTGGCGATATTTTTCGTTCACGTGGTGGAAGTATGGGTCTGGGGCGGTGTCTATTATTACATGGACGAGGTGCCCGACTTCGAAACCGCCCTTTACTTTTCCACCGTCAGCTTTACCACGGTCGGTTACGGCGATGTGACCCTGTCCGAGCAGTGGCGCTTGCTGGGCAGCTTCGAGGCGGCCAACGGCATGATGCTGTTCGGCTGGAGCACCGCCTTTATCTTCGAGGTTATTCGCCGGGTCTATGTGCAACTGGGCAAGACCGATCCGACCCTGAGCGACGGCGCGCGTCAAACGTGAGGGCGGAACCGGTCGTTTCGGCCCCGCCTTTGTTGACCTTAAAAAAAGGCCAGCGCCTAAAAGAACGCTTGTCCTAAAAAAATGCCTGAATCCCGGTTTGCGCCCGGCCCAGGATCAGGGCATGGATGTCGTGGGTGCCCTCGTAGGTGTTGACCGCTTCCAGATTCATCACGTGGCGGATCACGTGGTATTCGTCCGAGACGCCGTTGCCGCCATGCATGTCCCGGGCCACCCGGGCGATGTCCAGGGCCTTGCCGCAGGAGTTGCGCTTGCACAGGGAGATGGCTTCCGGGGCGGCTTGTCCCGTATTCAACAGGCGCCCCAGCTGTAAACAGGCTTGCAGGCCAATGGCGATTTCCGTTTGCATGTCGGCGAGCTTTTTCTGGATTAGCTGATTGGCTGCCAGGGGACGGCCGAACTGTTTGCGCTCCAAGGTGTATTGCCGGGCCGCGTGCCAGCAGAATTCCGCCGCGCCCAAGGCCCCCCAGGAGATGCCGTAGCGGGCCCGGTTCAAGCAGCCGAAGGGGCCCTTGAGGCCGCTCACGTTGGGCAGGAGATTCTCGTCGGGCACAAAAACCTCGTCCATCACGATCTCGCCGGTGACCGAGGCGCGCAGGGAAAACTTGCCCTCGATCTTGGGGGTGGAAAGGCCCGGCATCTCCCGCTCCAGGATGAAGCCGCGGATCACGTCCCCGTCGTCCTTGGCCCAAACCACGCAGATGTCCGCGACGGGCGAGTTGGTGATCCACATTTTCGCGCCGCTGAGCACATAGCCGTCCTGGACCTTGCGGGCGCGGGTTTTCATGCCGCCTGGATCGGAGCCGTGATCGGGCTCGGTCAGGCCGAAGCAGCCCACCAGGGCGCCGGTCGCCAGCTGTGGCAGGAAACGGCGGCGCTGCTCTTCGCTGCCATAGGCGTAGATGGGATGCATGACCAGACTGGACTGCACGGACATTGCCGAGCGGTATCCGGAATCCACCCGCTCCACTTCGCGGGCCACCAAACCGTAGGACACATAGTTGGCGCCGGCGCAGCCATAATCTTCAGGGATCGTGGAGCCCAACAGGCCCAGTTCCCCCAGCTCGTTCATGATGTCCCGATCGAAGGTCTCGTGACGGTTGGCCTCCAGGACCCGCGGCATCAGGCGGTCCTGACAATAGTCCCGGGCCGCATCGCGGATCATGCGTTCCTCTTCGCTCAACTGATCTTCCAGCAGCAGAGGGTCTTCCCAGCTAAAGGGCGCTCTGGCACTGGCGGGCTTGGGGGCGGCGACGGCAGAGGGTTGTGCGGACATAAAAGAGCCTTCCATGAGCGGCGCTGTCTCGCTTTCGATCAACCGAAGGGTTGTCCTGCTATGGACCAGCGCGGATGAATTGGAGTTTGCTGAGGCATTGGTAACGGGGCGGGCAGGCAAAATCAATCCCTCGCCCCTGGACCAAGTGTTAACGAATTTTTGGGGATCGCGGGCAACTATTGGGCCATGGTCAGACTCAACGAGATCATATTCGAATTCCGCCGCGTGGGGGCCTATGTGAAGGTCTCGGCCGTGGACCCGGTGACCACCGTGGAGGTGGCCATCGTGGGCGATCCCAGCGCGGGCCAGCAGTTGCTGCAGGAAATCGCGGCGCAAAAGCTGCGCTACGTGCTGGCCAGACAATCCCCAAGAAGCCGGCGCCCGCAACAAACGCCCTCATTTGCCGACCGCTTGACCCGCTGAGAGACCCTTCGGGCCTGGTTTTTCTTTTTCCATGAAGACAACGCCGGCCGAGGCTTCGGCCGGGGTTTGTTACCTCCAAGGATTGCCTGCCGCTATGAGCGGCGCGGCGGAGTCAGCTGCGGCCAAGGCCGATTTTTTTGGCAAAAGCAGAGCGCTGCTTGGCGTAATTGGGCGCCACCATGGGATAATCCGGGGGCAGACCCCACTTGGCGCGATACTGGGCCGGGGTCAGGCTGTAGCTGGTGCGCAGGTGCCGTTTCAACATCTTCATCTTCCGCCCGTCCTCAAGGCAGATCAGATAGTTGGGGGTCACGGACTTTTTCACCGCGACCGCCGGCTTGCGGGTTTTCCGCACCACGGGTTTACCGCCCAGATCGCTCAGGGAGCGGTGGACCTTCGTAATGACTTTGGTCAATTCTTCGGAACCCACGGGATTGTTCTTGACGTAGGCCGAGACCACGGTGGCCGCCATGCGGAGAAGATCGCCGGATGATGGCTGGTCCTGATTTAATTCACTCATGGTATGTCCATCTTAAAATCAATTATATGCAAGTTTATTTTTAAATTTTAAAATAAATGCCTTCAAATGTCCATATTTTTCTGAAAACGCTTATTTTTTCGAAGTAAAGACATTAACCATAATTTTTAATCAAAATAATATCGTAAAACTATGCTTTTGTTTTGGGGTTTTTATTAGTTGTATTCGTGAATCTACTTTTGAAAGCTAAGTTGTCCGTCACCGGCCGCTCTGGATGCCGGCAAAGGTCACCGAAACCTAGTGTCCGCTTTTCATTGGCCCTCGATATATGGTAGCTTTCACCCTATCTTGTGATCTGCCTGAAACTTACCACAATCGAGCTGAGAGCCGATGACCGCCAAACCGATTGCCGTTGCCAGTGACCATGCCGGATTTGCCTTGAAGCAGGTGCTCTTGGGGCATCTGGCGGATCTCGGGCATAAGGTGACGGATCTGGGCACCCACAACGGCGAGGAATCCGTAGATTACCCCGATTTTGGCAAGGCCTTGGCCGAAGCCATAAATCGTGGGGATCATGATACGGGGCTATTGATTTGTGGCACCGGCATCGGTATCTCCATCGCCGCCAACCGGCATCCCGGCATTCGTGCCGCCTTATGCCACGATAGCACCTCGGCCAAGCTGGCCCGTGAGCACAACGACGCCAATGTCCTCGTGCTCGGCGGGCGTTTGATCGGGACGGAAGTGGCCAAGGACTGCCTGGGCGCATTTTTAGGGACGGATTTCGGCCACGGCCGGCATGTCCGTCGGGTGGAAAAACTAGGCTAGCCGTTCGCGAAAGGGCGTCGGCGGCCATTCAGGTCTGGGGAAACAAAACGATGAGTGACACTTTTTTCACCGCCCATTTGGCTGAGACCGATCCGGAGTTGGCGGCGGCCATTCGTGACGAGCTGCACCGGCAGCAGAACAACATCGAGCTGATTGCCTCGGAAAACATTGTTTCCCTGGCCAGCATGGAAGCGCAAGGCTCGATCCTGACCAACAAGTACGCCGAGGGCTATCCGGGCCGGCGCTATTACGGCGGCTGCGAGTTCGTGGACGTGGTCGAGCAACTGGCCATCGACCGGGCCAAGCAGCTGTTCAACTGTGAATTCGTGAACGTCCAGCCCCATTCGGGCGCCCAGGCAAATCAGTGCGTGGCGCTGGCCTTGCTGAAGCCCGGCGACACCATCATGGGCATGGCGCTTTCCGCCGGCGGCCACCTGACCCACGGCGCGGCGCCGAACCTGTCGGGCAAGTGGTTCAACGCCGTTCAGTACGGGGTGCGCAAGGAAGACGGCCAGATCGACTTCGACGAAGTGGCGCAGCTGGCCCGCGAGCACAAACCCAAGATGATCATCGCCGGCGGCTCGGCCTATCCGCGCCACATCGATTTTGCCCGCTTCCGGCAGATCGCCGATGAGGTGGGGGCTTACTTCCACGTGGATATGGCGCACTTCGCCGGCCTGGTGGCGGCGGGCCTGCATCCCAGCCCCTTGCCCCACGCCCATGTGGTGACCACCACGACCCACAAAACCTTGCGCGCCGGCCGAGGCGGCATGGTGCTGACCAACGATCTGGCCATCGGCAAGAAGATCAACTCGGCGGCCTTTCCCGGTCTGCAAGGCGGCCCCTTGATGCATGCCATCGCGTCCAAGGCGGCGGCCTTCGGCGAGGCCCTGAAGCCCGAGTTCAAGGCCTACTCCCAGCGGGTCATGGATAACGCCAAGGCCCTGGCCAAGGTGTTGCAGGACAACGGCTGTGACATCGTCTCGGGCGGCACCGACACTCACTTGATGCTGGTGGATCTGCGGCCCAAGGGTTTGACCGGGAACATTTCCGAAGAAAGCCTGGATCGCGCAGGCATCACCTGCAACAAAAACGGCGTGCCCTTCGATCCGGAAAAGCCCACCGTCACCTCGGGTATCCGCCTGGGCACCCCGGCGGCCACCACGCGCGGTTTCGGCGTGGCGGAGTTCGAGGAAGTGGGCCGCTTGATTTCGCGTATCCTGGATGGCTTGGCGGCCAATCGGGAAGACAACTCAGCGGTCGAACAGGAAGTTCGCCAAGACGTCACGGCATTGTGCCAAAAGTTTCCCATTTATCCGGAGCTGAAGGTTTAAATCCGGCGGGGCGATGAAAAGACGGAAACCGGGGCGCCGTCCGTGGGGCGGCGCCATCCGGTCCGACGGGAAGGGGAAGTATGCGCTGTCCGTTTTGCGGCAACGACGACACGCAAGTCAAAGATTCACGTCCGACCGAGGATAACTCGGCGATCCGCCGCCGGCGCCAGTGTGCCAACTGCGGCGCCCGCTTTACCACCTTCGAACGGGTTCAGCTGCGCGAGCTCACGGTCATCAAGGGCAACGGTCAACGGGAAGCCTTTGAGCGGGACAAGATGCTGCGTTCCATGACCATTGCCCTGCAAAAACGCCCGGTGGACTCGGACCGCATCGAGCGGGTGGTCAACGGGATCGTGCGGCGCTTGGAATCTTCCGGCGAATCGGAAATCCCCTCTAAACTGATAGGCGAGTTGGTGATGGACGCCCTGGCTCATTTGGACCAGGTCGGTTATGTGCGTTTTGCATCGGTCTACCGAAATTTCAGGGAGGCCCGCGATTTCGAAGAATTTGTCGGCAAGCTCGGTACCGACGAGTAGCAGCAAGCCCAGCCGCGATACGGATGAAAGTCACATGCGCGCGGCCTTGGCCTTGGCCCGCCGTGGCTTGGGCCAAGTGGCGCCCAATCCGTCGGTGGGCTGCGTTCTGGTCAAGGACGGCCGGGTGATTGGCCGGGGCCGGACCCAGGCCGGCGGGCGGCCCCATGGGGAAACCCAAGCCCTCGCCATGGCGGGGGAGGCGGCCCGCGGCGCCACCGCCTATGTCTCCTTGGAGCCTTGCGCCCATCACGGTCAAACCCCGCCTTGCGTCGAGGCCCTGGTGGCGGCGGGGATCGCCCGCTGCGTGATTGCCGTGCGGGATCCGGATTCCCGGGTCGCCGGGCGGGGCATCGAACGGCTGCAGCGGGCCGGCATCATGGTGGACGTGGGCTGCTGCGCCGACGAGGCCACGGCCCTGAACCGAGGCTTTTTTCAGTGCCGTGAACTGGCGCGGCCCCTGGTCACCCTGAAACTGGCCACCTCCATCGACGGGCGCATTGCCACCCGTAGCGGTCAAAGCCAGTGGATCACCAGCACCCCGGCCCGGGCGCGGGGCCATATGCTGCGGGCCAGCCACGACGCCATCATGGTCGGCAGCGGCACGGCGATCAGCGACAATCCCCGGCTCAGCGTGCGCCTAACGGGCCTGGAGGAACGGGCGCCCCTGCGGGTGGTCGTGGACGGGCGCTTGCGCCTGCCCTTGACCCATGACCTGGTGCGGCGCGCCAAGGACCAGCCGACCTGTTTGATCACCGGGCAGGACGTGGCCGGTGACCGCCTGGCCGCCTACATGGACAGCGGCGTGGATGTACTGCAAGTGGGCCCCGATCCGAACCATCGACCGTCCTTGTCCCAGGCCATGCAGGGCTTGGCGAAAAAGGGCGTGACCCGCCTCTTGGTGGAAGGGGGGGCCTACATGGCCGCGAGCCTTCTGCTTGAGGACCTGGTGGATCAGCTCTTGGTGTTCCAAGCCGGCATGATCCTGGGCGGGGATGCCATCCCGGTCACGGTGGGATTGGGGGTGGCCGAGCTGGCCGCCGCACCCCGGTTCCGTTTGACGGAGCAATCCCGGATCGGCCCCGATAGCCTCAGTGTTTACGAGCGGATGCGGGATTAGAGGCTGCGCGTTTCCTAAGCGTTGGCTAAGCATTGCGTGGGCTGGCAATCTC
Source organism: Kiloniellaceae bacterium (assembly GCA_028280915.1). Lineage (GTDB taxonomy): Bacteria > Pseudomonadota > Alphaproteobacteria > Kiloniellales > Kiloniellaceae > JANQKX01. The sequence continues at coordinate 6,338 of JANQKX010000179.1, read as the reverse complement.
CACTACAACAAGCGCCGTCGCCCCCAGCGGGAGCGGCCCTGATAAGCTAAGCAAAGAAAAGCTAAGCTAAAATGATACAACGGCTTAAAGTGGGTTTTTGAAGATCATGTTTACCGGGATCGTAACCGACCTGGGGCGCCTGCGGGAAATCGACCGAAACGGTGACGCGCGCCTGACCATCGAAACCCGTTTCGACACGGCGCAAATCGACTTGGGTGCCTCCATTGCCTGTTCGGGTGTCTGCCTAACCGTCGTGGATAAGGGCCCGGTCGTGGAAGAAGGCCCGGGTTGGTTCGCCGTCAATGCCTCCACGGAAACCCTGTCCAAGACCACCTTGGGCAGCTGGCAGGTGGGGCAGGGGATCAACCTGGAGCGGGCCCTGCAGCTGGGCGACGAGTTGGGCGGTCATTTGGTCTCCGGGCATGTGGACGGCATCGCTCGGTGTGTGGGCGTGGTGCCGGAAGGCGAGTCCCATCGGTTCCGGTTCGCCGTCCCCAACCATGTGGCGCCCTTCGTGGCCTCCAAGGGGTCGGTGACCCTGGACGGGGTGTCCTTAACGGTCAACGAAGTAGACGACCCCACCAATCCCGACGAGCCCACGGTGTTCGGGGTCAATATCATTCCCCACACCTGGGAGGTAACCACCTTCGGCAGCCTCAAAGAGGGCGGCTGGGTGAATCTGGAGATTGATGTTTTGGCCCGTTACGTGGCGCGCCTTTTGGACAAGAAAGCTTGAGCCCTAAAGGCGTGAGATGATGAGTACGAGACTATGAGCATGGAACAAGAAGCGCCCTGGCGCGTGACCTTTAGCGAGATCATCTCGTCGGCCGAGGAGATCATCGAAGAAGCGCGCAACGGGCGCATGTTCATCCTGGTGGATGACGAGAGCCGGGAAAACGAAGGCGATCTGGTGATCCCGGCGCAGATGGCCACGCCCGAGGCCATCAACTTCATGGCCCGCTTCGGCCGTGGCCTGATCTGTTTGGCCCTGACCCGCAAACGCATCGAAGAGCTGAGTCTGGCGCTCATGCAGCGGCATAACGAATCCCGTCACGAAACCGCCTTCACCCTCTCCATCGAGGCGCGGGACGGCGTGACCACGGGCATTTCCGCGCCGGACCGGGCCCGCACGGTGGCCGTGGCCATCGATCCCAGCAAGGGCAAGGAAGACATTGTCACACCTGGCCACATCTTTCCGCTCATGGCGCGGGACGGCGGCGTCTTGGTCCGCACCGGCCATACGGAAGCGGCGGTGGATATCGCCCGTCTGGCCGGCCTGAACCCGTCCGGGGTGATCTGCGAGATCATGAACGACGACGGCTCCATGGCCCGCCGGGACGACCTGATCGCCTTTGCGCAAACCCACGGCCTGAAGATCGCCACCATCGCCGATCTGATCGCCTACCGCCGCAAGCATGACCACATCGTGGAACAGACCGCGCGCAGCGAGATCGATTCCCAGTTCGGCGGCAAGTTCAACATGGCGGTCTATGTAAACCTGGAAAACGGTGACGAGCACATCGCCCTGTGGAAAGGGGACGTCAGCGCGGCGGCCGATCCCATATTGGTCCGGGTCCACGTCCTGAGCGTGTTGGATGATATCCTGGCCGACCGCTCCCGGGGCAAGGCGGGCATGCTGGAGCAGGCCATGCGCATGATCGGCGAGGCCGGCCGTGGCGTGATCATCCTGATCCGGGAATCCACCATCCCCAAGATTTCCGAGGCCTATGGGGACAAGGCGGAGGAGGCCTGGCATATCGGCTCCGAACTGCGGGAGTACGGTATCGGGGCCCAGATCCTCTTGGACCTGGGGGTCAAGGACATGATCGTGGTCTCCAACACGGAACGGACCATCGTGGGCCTTGAGGGCTATGGACTGAAAGTGAGCGGGCACCAGCCCATTCAAGCACCCACGCAAGGGGCGCAAGGGGACGAGGCAGACTAATGGAAACAAAACCCCACATCCTGATCGTGGAAGCGCCCTTTTACAAAAAGATCGTCGATGAACTCGTGCTGGGCGCCACCGAGGTGCTGACCGAAGCCAACGTGACCTATGAGCGCTTGGCCGTGCCGGGGGCCTTCGAGATCCCGGCGGTGGTCGCCATGGCGGTTCGGTCCATGGACTTTTTCGCTGGCCGGCGGCGCTACGATGGCTATGTCACCCTGGGCTGCGTGATTAGGGGCGAAACGAGCCATTATGACTATGTCTGTTCCGAATCCGCGCGCAAGCTGCAGGACTTGGCCTGCCAGCATGCCTTGGCCCTGGGCTATGGCATTTTGACCTGTGAAAACGAGGAGCAAGCCTGGGCGCGGGCTTCCCGCGCGGGTAAGAACAAGGGCGCCGACGTGGCCGGCGCCTGCTTGGCCATGCTGGATGTGAAACGGCAATTCCACCTCTTTCCACGCTGATTTTGTTCGATTTCTGACCGGCCGAAGGCCGTCCCATGGGAGCCAAAATGTCGCAATCCAAGGCCAAGGCCGGGTCCAAGCGCAGCATTGCCCGTTTTTTAGCCGTGCAAGCGCTTTATCAGCTGGCCCAACGGGAAACGTCGGTGGAGCAGGTTATCGCCGAGTTCGAACAGCACCGGCTGCAGCAAGAGTTTGATGAAGGGGTGTTGCTGCCGGCCGACTTGACCCTCTTTAAGGACCTGGTGCGCGGAGTGAGTGCGGCGGCGGACCGGCTGGACGATATGCTGGCGGCGGTCCTGGACGAGGACTGGACCATCGAACGCCTGGACCAGCTGCTGCGGGCCTTGCTGCGCGCGGGAACCTATGAGCTGTCCGAGCGCTTGGACGTGCCGGCCCGGGTGGTGGTCAGCGAATACGTGGACCTGGCCTACGCCTTTTTCAGCGACCGGGAGCCCGGCATGGTCAACGGCATGCTCGACCGCTTGGCCCGGGATCTGCGCCTGGAAGAGTTCGAATAGGCGATTGGGGCGGCCCGGGTGAGCGAATTCGAGCTGATATCCCGCTGCTTCCTGCCGCTGACCGGAAACTGCGCCGAGGCCGATGGCCTGGCCAATGACGCGGCGATCCTGCCCGGGAATGACCAGTTCGACTTGGCGGTCACCCTGGACAGTCTGGTGGAGGACGTGCACTTCCTGGCCAGTGATCCGCCGGACCGTATCGGTCACAAGATCCTCTGCGTCAATTTGTCGGACCTGGCGGCCATGGGCGCGCGGCCCTACGGGTATCTGATGGCCTTTTCTCTGTCCCAACAGCGGGGCGGCGGTACGGAGATCGAGGCCTGGGCCGGGCAGGTCACCGCCGGACTGGCGGCAGCCCAGGCGACGTTCGGCGGGGTGCTGTTCGGCGGCGACACCACCGCCACGCCCGGCCCCACGACCTTTTCCATCACCGCTTTGGGGCAGCTGCCCAAGGGGCAGGCCCTGCGCCGCAGCACGGCGCGGGCCGGCGATGACCTTTATGTCTCGGGCAGCCTCGGCGACGCTGCCATTGGGCTGGTGGCTCTCAGGGGGCATTTGCCTGACCTCGCCGAGGTCCATCATTTGGAACTCATCGATAGCTATCAGCTGCCCGAGCCGCGCTTGGCCCTGGGTCAGGTTTTGCTGTCGGAGAAGCTGGCAAGCGCGGCCATGGATGTTTCCGACGGGCTGCTGGCCGACGTGGGTCACATCGCCGAGGCCTCGGGCCTGAAAGCGATCATCTGGGAGGCGCAGGTTCCTCTCTCGGTGGCGGCCGAAGCGGCTATTTCCGTGAATCCGGATCTTCGGGATCTGCCGTTTTGCGGCGGCGACGACTACGAAATTCTCTTCACCGCTGAGCCCGCCAAACGGGCCTTGATCGAAGCTCAGGCAGAGGCCTTGAAACTTCCCATCACCCGGATCGGGCGAATGGATTCGGGCAGCGGTGTGGAAGTGCTCACCCCCGACCAGCGGCCCCGGACCTTCGCGCAAGAGGGCTGGGTCCACTTTTGACCCTCTGGGCCGTTGATTGTTGGTTGGAGGCCTGGTTGGTGAGGCGCGGTTTTAACCGCTTTTTCACTTTCGGCTCTTTAGACTTTTCGGCGTTCCTTAACCAATAGCCCGGCGATTGGCCTTGCGCCCATCAGAGATCCCATGAAGCGCCTGTTGAAGATCATAATCCCCGCGATCCTGCTGCTGGCGGGCGGGGGCGGCGCGGCCTATTGGTTTTTCTTCATGTCCGGCGATGACGTGGTCGTGGAGGTTCTGCAAAAAAAGATCGAACCCGGAACCTATACCTTCGATCCCTTTGTCGTACCGGTCATCATTCATGGCCAGGTGACCCATCATCTGACCATGTACTTGACCCTGGAATTGGCCGACAAGGATCACGAACCGGACGTGAAGGCGGCGGAATTGCTCGTCAAGGATTCCATCCTGACCGAGCTGCACGGTCTTTACAGCCTGCGGCAGGTGCGCGAGCAGGGCTTCGATTCTCCCTTGGTCAAACAACGCCTGGCGCTGGCCAGTGCCGATGTTCTGGACGAGGTGGACGTGACCGGCGTCGCCCTGGAAATCAAGGCGGTGCGCAAATAGGTCGCACCGCGACCCGTCCCAAGGCTTAAAATAGGCCTTTTCTGCCCGACGCACGCCCCCTAAATTGCCGCCATGACATCCCTTCCGACCTTTAGAAACGTTGCTCTTTTGGTGAGCTGCCAGGCCGTTGGCGTGAGCTGTCTGTCGCTCTCTATCGCGGTGACCGCCCTGGTGGGCGCCAGCGTGGCGCCCAGCCCCTACCTGGCCACCTTGCCCCTGGCGTTTCAGTTCGTCGGGACCATGGCAGCGGCCATCCCCGCGTCCTTGTTCATGGGGCGCTACGGCCGCCGGGCCGGCTTCTCGCTGGGCGCGGTTTTCGGCATCATCGCCGGGATCTTATGTGCCCTAGCCGTGGTCTTGAGCCATTTTACGCTCTTGTGCCTCGGCACCTTTTTCCTGGGCATCTGGGCGGCTCATCTGTCCTACCTGCGTTTTGCCGCCGCAGATGGGGCCGCGGAGACCTACCGCAACCGGGCCATTTCCTGGGTGATGGCCGGAGGGATCATCGCCGCCGTCTTGGGGCCGGAGCTGGCGAAGCAGGGCCGGGATCTTTTTGCGCCCTTTTTGTTCGCCGGCAGTTTTCTGGCCATCACCGTCCTCTCCCTGATCTGCCTTTTCCTGTTCCAGTTTTTGCGGATTCCGGCGCCTTGTCGCGTGGCGCAACGCGCCGGCGGGCGGCCCCTTGGTGACCTGGTGCGTCAGCCCAAGCTGATCATCGCCGTGCTGAGCGGCATGGTGGCCTATGCCTCCATGAACCTGATCATGGTCTCAACGCCCCTGGCCATGGTCGCCTGCGCCCATCCCTTTGCCGCGACCACCTTGGTGATCCAGTCCCATGTGATCGCCATGTTCTTGCCGGCCTTTTTTACCGGCTCGCTGATCGACCGATTCGGCAACCTGCCGATTCTGGCCCTGGGCGCGGTGATGATCATCGCCGCGGCGGCGGTGAACCTGTCGGGCCTGGAAGTCGCCCATTTCATCGGGGGCCTGGTCCTACTGGGGGTGGGCTGGAACTTTCTTTTCATCGGCGGTACCACCTTGCTGACTGAAACCTATCTGCCAGAAGAAAAGGCCAAAGTGCAGGCTTTAAACGACTTTTCCGTTTTTGGCGTAACGGTGATCACGGCCTTTTTCTCCGGCGCCCTGCACAGCACCCTGGGCTGGGACGCGGTTAATCTTTTGGTCCTGCCGGGGCTTTTTGGTGTCTTGGCGGCGATCGTTTGGCTGAAATACCACCTGAGGGCTCACGCTGTCAGCGTTTCTTGATCCTGGGTACGAAACAGGGGGCCACAAGCGGTTGCCATAGCGGTTTGATTCTGGCATTTTCCGCGCGCATTTTTCACGGCCTCCGGACTTTTCGGTTCGGGGCGCCATTCTTCGGCCCAGGGGGGCGTGTGCCTAATGTCGGTGCATGAGTCTTGGGGCCGGCCACCACTTAGGGGAAAATCTCAATGGTAACAATCCAGTTGCTGTTTGCCCTGGCCTGCGGCGCGTTGGCGATCTGCTATGGGGTCTGGGCGTCAAAGAGCGTGCTATCGGCGCCGGCGGGCAATGAGCGCATGCAGCAGATTGCCGGCAGTGTGCAAGAGGGCGCGCAAGCCTACCTGAACCGGCAGTACCGCACCATCGCCATTGTCGGCGTGGTGATCTGCGTCTTGCTTGTCATCTTGCTGGGCATTCCGGTGGGTATCGGCTTTTTGATCGGTGCCACCCTATCCGGCGCCACGGGCTACATCGGCATGTACGTGTCGGTGCGGGCCAATGTGCGCACGGCCGAAGCGGCCCGGGGCAGCTTGGCACAGGGACTGGAGATCGCCT
>JANQKX010000172.1 GCA_028280915.1 Kiloniellaceae bacterium | reverse complement strand
CCATGGCCAGGACCAGACCCTCTGGCGTGTCTTCCAGCACCAGGACCCCCGCGTCATGGAGGAACCGGGGACTGAGCTGGTCCTCCAGCAAGGGCTCCTCGGGGAAATCCTGAGGCGTCACCAAGCGCAGGTCCATGCCTTCCGCCAGGGCTTCCGCCAAGTCCCGTTCCGATACCAGGCCCAGTTTGGTAAAGAGCTCGGTCAAGGCGCCACCGTTCTCCTGGCGCACCCGGTAGACCCGGTCCAAGCCGGACTTATCCAGTTTCCCCTTGGCGATCAGCAGGTCGCAGACCTGGGCCTCGAAATCCATATTCTCGTCGTTTGACTGTATAAGGGCTTGATTTTCCATACGCCTAACTATCAACCACCTTCCAATGACAAGTCTTTAACGAGGTCCTCTTAACCGGCAATTCTGTCGCAATTGGGGCCAAATCGGAACAATCGGAATAAGAAACCCCTGTTTACTGCAAGGAAAGGGGTCCATAAAGCCAGATTAGCCAAAATGAAACCGCCAAATAAGGGCCAAATGCGGATTTCTTCGTCTTATCTATTGTTTGATGTGTTAACAAACTCTTTGCCAAAAGCACGCTTAGGGCCGCGCCGGCCGCGATCAGAATGACGCTGGGCAGGCCTTGCCAGGAAACCCAGGCGCCGGCCGCCGCCAAGAGCTTGGCATCACCCAGGCCGATGCCCTCCTCCCCCCTGAGACGAAAATAGGCCAGCCGCAGAATCCAAACGAGCAGGAATCCGGCGGCCGCCCCCAAGGCGTGGTCAAAAACCCGCCCCGGATCGATGGCATAGATCACCCCAAGCCCGGCGAGAATGAGGGGCAGGGTAATCTGGTCGGGCAGATAAAAATGCCGGCGATCGATGAGGGCGAGGGTCAGCAAGGCCCAGCCCAGGCCAACGGTGGCCCACAGCAACCAGCCGGACAAGACCAGGGCGCTCCAAACCGCGATGCCCAGCGCCGCCAGCTCGATCCACAGGTAACGGGACGGAACCGCCCCTTGGCAAAACCGGCAGCGCCCCCGGTTAACGATCCAGCTGACCACGGGAACCAGATCCCGCGCGGCCAGGCGATGGGCGCAGAGGCCACAAGCCGACCGGGGGCTGATGATCGATCGCCCCGCCGGCAAACGATCGGCCACCAAGCCCAAGAAACTGCCGACGAAGGGTGCCGCCGCCAGGACAAAAATTACATTGAGTTCAGACACTTAAGCGCATCCAGCCGGGCAAATCAGCCGGACGCGGGGCCGTCTTCGCTGGCTTCGCCATCCTCCGGCAAGGTATGTCGCTGGATCATCCAAATCTGGCTCAGCATGAACAAAATGGTCAGGCCCATGATGCCGAAGACCTTAAAATTGACCCAAAAATCAGTGCTTTGGGTGCGCCAGACGATCTCGTTCAGCACCGCCATCACGGCGAAGAAGAGGGCAAAGCGGAAGGTCAGCTTGCGCCAGCCTGCGTCATCCATGGACCAAGCCGCCCCCATCAGAGGCTTCAACAGGGGGCGCCCCATGGCCAATCCGCCCAGCAGGACCACGCAGAAGATGCCTTGAATGATGGTCGGCTTCATCTTGATGAAGGTTTCGTCCTGCAGGATCAGCGTCAAGGCGCCAAAAACGCCGACGATCGCCGCCGTCACCAAAGGCATGACGGGCACGCGCCGTTCCCAGGCATAGGACACCACCAGCGCCAGCAGGGTCGCCACCATGAGTACCGCCGTCGCGTCCAGAAGATCGGACATGTAATAGGCAATAAAAAATGCCGCGAGCGGTCCATAGTCGGTGGCGGGTTTTAGCCAAGCTGGCGGGGCTTGCTTCATAGGGTTCTCTCCGCGGGGATTGATACCAAACCGGGCCAGAGCCCGAGCCTGCCTACACCTAAGCGCCAAGGCTCGGAAAAACAAGTCGTTGCCGTTTCCGGCACCGCAAGAAGGCCTCAAAACACAGCTTGCCATGCAACTGAGGGCAAAGGCGGGCCGGGTTAGGCGGCCGCGACCGACTGGGCAAACTGCTCGGGCGACAAGGGCGGCCCCCACAAGAATCCCTGCCCCCGGTCACAATTCAAGGTCTTCAAGGCCTGCGCTTGACCGGGCCGCTCCACACCCTCGGCCACCACCTCGAGCCCCAGGGACCGGCCGAAAGCCACAATCCGGCCAAACTCTTCCCGCGCCCCGGCGTCCCGGTCGATCCCGACCAAAAAGCTGCGATCGATTTTAACGCGATCCAGCGGAAGGGCTTTTAACAGCCCGATCGAGGCATAGCCCGTGCCGAAGTCGTCAAGGGCAAGTTTCATTCCGAAATCCCGCAGTTCCTTAAGCTGATCGATCACCAATTCCAGGCAGCTTGGGACGGTTTTTTCGGTTAACTCCAGTTCCAACAAATTGGGATCGGCTCCCGCATCCCGCACAATTCCAATAAGGTCGCGGGCCATCCCCGGTTCGGCAAAATGGCTCAACGACATATTCACCGACAATTGCAAGGGGGTCATCTCAACAGACTGCCAGTGGTGGGCCTGGCCACAGACCTGGGACAGCATCCATTCGCTGAAGGGCCTCAAATTACCTGAATGCTCCGCCGCCAGCAAAAAGGCCTCCGGCGCACTGTGCCGGTCGAGATCCCGGTCCAGGCGCACCAAGGCTTCCGCACCGCAGACAGCCCCGGTCCCCAGGTCCACTTGCGGCTGATAAAGTAGCCGAAAACTGCTGAAGTAGGGCATGTGAAAATCCCGGCAATCAAAGGCCCGGCCCAAAACCGTGGCCTCAATCAAGGGCGCGGCCTTGATCTTAGACTCCCAAGCGGCGCGGGCGGCACCGTCCAAAAGATCCTCCGGCCAGGAACAAGGGCTGGGCATGACCGCCAAACCGGCCCCAATCACGCCGGGCATCGCCGCGATCCGGCGCGCTGTGTCCCGCAGATTTGCGCCCGTCAAGAGGAAACGGGCACAGCTCCCATCCAAAACTGCTGCCGAGCCATCAATCTGCGAATCTAGCCTATCAGAGGCAAAACCCTCGCCCGTGTCCAGATGCAGCACAGCCACACCGGACTGCGACTCACCTGCACCGGAAGCCATCATGGCCGCCACCAGGTGGTCGTGAAACAGTAAGGAAGCCGGCAGGGAATCTTGCATGAGTAACGCACCGAAAAGTGGTTGATTTGTCACCGCTAAAGATTATCAAAGGTTATAAAACGAACCCTTAATGAAAATGATTAGGCCTACCAATAGCGTTGAACATTCCAGAAAAGGCTCGATAATTGAAATACCTCTAGCATAAACCGCGCTTCTGTCGAGACCTCTTCATGTCCTGGACCCCTCTTGATCCCTTTGCCACTGTCGCGACGGAACGGGACCGTACCGCCGTCGACTTGGCCCGCGGATTGGCGCGGGCGGTCCGGCACTTGGGCATGACCAGCCTGAGCGAGTTCACCCTGCGCAGCGGCCGCCGGGTGGATCTCATCGCCCTGGACGGCAAATCCCGATTTACCATCATCGAGATCAAAAGCAGCTTGGAGGACTTTCGCAGCGATCAAAAGTGGCCCGAATACCTGGAATACTGTGATGCCTTCTTTTTCGCCGTGCCGGAAGATTTTCCCCAGGACGTGATCCCACCAGACGTGGGGCTGATGGTGGCGGACGCCTATGGCGCCACGATCCTGCGGGACTCCGCGAGCTACAGCCTCAACGGCACCCGCCGGCGGGCCCTGCTGCACCGCTTCGCCGAAACCGCCGCCAAACGCCTGCACCAGCTGGCAGACCCTCACTGAGTTGATCAGCTCTATTCGCTCAGCTTTTTGATGGTCCGCGTGGTGGAATGCCCTTCCTTTAAGGCCGCCAAGAGGATTTCGCCGCCATAGGACTGCACGATGTCTCCGCCCACCACCTGGTCGAGGCGGTAATCGGCGCCCTTGATCAAGACGTCGGGCTTGATGCTCTCGATGAGTTTGATGGGCGTGTCTTCATTAAAGACAACCAGGCGGCTGACCGGTTCCAAGGAACCCAGGACCGTCGCCCGGGCCGCTTCGTTCTGCACCGGCCGCTCCGGTCCTTTCAAGCGGCGCACGGAGTGATCGCTGTTCAAGCCCACGATCAGCCGGTCACAGGCCGCGCGGGCTTGGGACAAAAGCGACACATGCCCCGGATGCAGCAAATCAAAACAGCCGTTGGTGAAGCCCACCCGCAGGCCCGAGCGCCGCCAAATGGCCACCCGTTCCAGCAGGGAATCCAGGTTCATCAGCTTGTCTTCGCTGGCCATCAGATCAGTGCTATGCAAAGCCTTGAGCAATTCGGGGGGGTGCACCACGGCGGTCCCCACCTTGCCGACCACGATACCGGCGGCGGCATTGGCCAAACGGGCCCCATCCACCAAAGACGCGCCGCAGGCCAAGGCGGCCGCCAGCACGGCCACCACCGTGTCGCCGGCCCCCGAAACGTCGAAGGTTTCCCGCGCAATGGCACTCAGGTGGTGGACCTGGCCGTCCGGAGCCGTCGGGTTTCCGCGACCGCCGTCAAAAAGGGTCATGCCCTGCTCGCTGCGGGTGGCCAAGACCGCATGGATACCGCAATCGGTCACCACCTGGCGGCAGGCGGCCAGGACTTCCCCATCAGTGGCGACCGGCAGGCCCGTTGCCCCTTGCAGTTCCTTTTTGTTCGGCGTCACGATGCTAGCACCCCGATAGCGCCGGTAGTTTTGACCCTTGGGATCGACCACAATGTCATGACCGCCGGCCCGCGCCCGTTCGATGAGCCCCGCCGTCACCTCGTCGGACAGCAGGCCTTTTCCGTAATCGGACAACACCAGGACCGTCCCCGGGGTCAGGTGCTTTTCCGCAGCGGTGAGGATTTCCGCGGCCAGAGCGGACGTCAACAGGCGTGGATCTTCCCGATCCGCCCGCAAGAGCTGTTGCCCTTGCGCGACAAAACGCTCCTTTTGCGTGGTTCGGCGTCCCTTTTCCGTGATGAGTTCGGCCGCGCCTTCGGTCAAGGCCGCAACCTCCCGACCGGTCGTGTCATCGCCCACCACGCCAATCAATCTGGCGTTGACCCCCAAGGCAGCGGCATTGCGCAGCACGTTGCCGGCCCCGCCCAGCATCAGGGATTCCCGCTGGATCTGCAGGACCGGGATCGGGCCTTCCGGCGAAATACGCTCCACCTTGCCGTAAATAAAGCGATCCAGCATCACGTCGCCGATCACCAGCAAGCGGGCCGCCGCCAAGCCGTCCAAGAGGACGCCCAGGTCCGAATTATCGGTCACGCCACCAGCCCCAGCTGCCGTTCGATGGCACCGCACAACATCTGCCCGATAAGGATGTGCATCTCCTGGATGCGCGCGGTGGTCGACGAGGGCACCAGGATCAAGGGATCGGCCAAGCCGACCAATGCCCCGCCGTCCTGGCCTGAAAAGGCCGCAGGCACCGCACCGATCTCATGTGCGACATCCAATGCCTTCAAAACATTGGGACTTTTCCCTGAGGTGCTGATGCCGACAACCACATCGCCGCGACGGCCCAAGGCCCGCAACTGCCGGGCAAAGAGCTGGTCAAAGCCGAAATCGTTGCCGATCGCGGTCAAGGCCGAGCTGTCCGTGGTCAGGGCCAAAGCCGCAATGGGCGCCCGGTTCTGGCTGAAGCGCACGGTCAATTCAGTGGCCAAATGCTGGGCGTCCGCCGCCGAGCCGCCGTTGCCAAAAAAGATCAGCTTACCGCCACCGGAAAGCGCGCGGCAGGATTCGGCCACCAACCGGCCAAAAGGCGCCTTCACGGCCGCGAAGGTTGCGGCGGCGACGTCCTGGTGCTCGCGAAACTCAGTCTCAAAATATGCGTCAAGATCGAACAGAGCAGACGGCCCCCACCCCGATCGGGAAAAACAACCAGGCATCCGGGTAGTTCATCCGGCGCCCCAAAGCAAGGAATTCCTCAACTTCCGCCAATTCCGCCGGACTTAAGGAACTGGCAAGCAGCTGTATTATATACTTGATTTACTTGCACAACAATCATGCCACCTGAACGCGCGCGACGCGGACACCAAACAGGAACCGACAGATCGCCTTAGCCTCGCCCAGCCCGTCGAAGAGCCCCTCCGCCGAACTTGGCTTTCGGGATACCATCGACCGCCTTGCCCGCTCCAGAAAGCCGAGCGGCAGCTTGATGCTGGTGCATCTATCTCGGCTTCAACCCTATAGCCGCCAGGCCAAACACCTGCGAACCGCCGAGAGCATCGCCCTGCCCTTGGCCCAGCGCTTCGAGGGCGCCCATTTCAAACTACACAACGACGACCTGGCCATTGTGCTGAAATCGGGCAGCAACGGAGTCATCGAAGACGCCCTAGACCGCCTGCACCGGCTCTTCGCGCAAGACCCACTGCTGCTAAAACCCAACGCCGATGCCCACTTCATAAGCTGGTACAACCTGGCCACCGACATCGCCCGAGTACAAAAACTGACCGCGGTTTATGACGAACATAGGATCGCCGCCGACAACGCCCTTTTGGCCGCGGCCCGGCGCGCAGCCCCGCCCGCCCGCCAGGCGGACCCCATCGATTCTTCCCAGCTAACGATCCTGCACAACACGATCCAACAGGCGGACCTTTCGTCCATGATGGGCCGGCAGCCTATCTGCGCCATGGTGCCCGGCACCGTGCCGGAGCCGATATTTGATGAAATTCACATCTCCATCGAGAACCTGGCCACCAACCTACTGCCCAATTGCGACGTTTTGGCCAATCCCTGGCTGTTTCAAGATTTAACCCGGGAACTGGACCGGCGCATGATCGCCATTCTCATGCGCAATGACGATGCTTCCTTGCACAAGTCCTTCAGTATAAATCTCAATGTGACGACGATCACCTCGCCGGAGTTTTTGGAGCTGGACGCCGCCCTCAACGGCAACCGCCGCAACTCCATCCTCATCGAATTCCAGCTCATTGACATTTTTTCCGATTTCCGCGGCTTTTTGTTCGCCCGCGAGTTTCTGCGGGACCGCGGCTATCGGATTTGCCTGGATGGCCTCAACCATCACACCCTGACGGCGATCGAACCGCCCACCAAGCTGGGCTTCGATCTGGTGAAGTGTGAATGGAGCCTGGATTTGGCGGATTTCCTCGGCGGCCCCCGGGCGAAGGCCTTCTATAACGCCGTCAAGGCCGTGGGCAACAGCCGCTTTATCATGAGCCGTTGCGATAGGCCCCAGGCTGTCCAGATCGGTCATGCCCTGGGCATCTCCCTCTTTCAAGGTTTCCATATCAACGACTTGCGGGCCAGTACCATGAAGTCGGAAGAAAAGGTCCAGCGCCTTACCGACGCCCTGGCACGGCAGCGGGCGGCCACCCGGAGCTATGAGGAACCGGAAGAGGAAGGCGCCGGCTGATTCCAAGGCCGGACTGGAGGGCAAGTCGGGCGCCGCTTCAGTCCTTGGGCGCGTATTTGGATAAGATCCGTTGCAACGTGCGCCGATGCATGCGCAAGCGCCGCGCCGTCTCGGACACATTGCGGCCGCACTGCTCGTAAACCCTTTGAATGTGTTCCCAGCGGACCCGGTCGGCGGACATGGGGTTTTCCGGCGGCGGCGGCAGGTCTTCCGCCTCTTTCAGCAAGGCGGCCACCACCTGGTCCGCATCGGCCGGTTTGGAAAGGTAATCCGTGGCGCCGTTTTTGACCGCCGCGACCGCCGTGGCGATGTTGCCGTAGCCGGTCAGGACCACGACCCGAACATCCGGCCGGCTGTCCTTGAGCGCACGCACCACTTCTAGACCCGAATGGTCGCCGACCCGCAGGTCGATCACACCGAAATGGGGCCGCAAGCTGTCGGCCAGCCGCAGCCCATCGGCCACGCTATAGGCCGTGGTCACTTGAAAGCCCCGCTTTTCCATCGCCGTGGCCAAGCGATCGCAAAAGCGCTGGTCGTCGTCCACGATCAATAGGCTGCGCGCTTGCCGGGTGGCGTCAGGATCTTGGTTCGGTAAGGCGGCTTGCATGGGATAATTCCTGGTTCAACTCTTCTATATGGGCCCGGGGCCAGAGAATGCGAGCCTGCCCGCCGCCACCGTCCCGGTTGCCGAAGCTGATTTCAGCGCCCCAATGGCTCAGCAAGGCGCGGGCGATGAAGATACCCAGACCCATGTGGCCATCCGCCGTTGCCCGGCGGCCGTCGTGCTGAGCGGTTGAAAAATAGGGCTCGCCGATCTGGCTCAACATCATGCCGTCAAAACCCGGTCCATCGTCGGCGATGGTAATCGATACCTCACCCGGGCTCCAAGTCAGGTCCACATAGACCGTCTTTTGCGCGAACTGGAAAGCATTTTGCAAAATGGTCCCCAGGCCATGAATGATCTCCGGATGGCGCCCGATCATGGGTTCGTCGCCATTTTCGGCCATGCCGCCACTGGGCAGAGTGATCTGCAGGTTGATATCCGGGTCCCGATGAGGTTCGGCGGCCAGTTCGATGATGGCCCGCAAGGGAATTTGCCGGTAGGCCAGACCATCGTCCTCGGCCGGCATTTCGGCCAGGCTGGCCAAGATATCCCGGCAGCGGCCGGTTTCGGCCAGCAACAGCTGCACGTCCTCCCGATGGGGACTATCCTCCGGCAGATCCCGCTCCAGTTCGCGGGCCACCACGGCCACCGTGCCCAAGGGGCTGCCCAGTTGATGGGCCGCCGCCGCCGCCAAACCTCCCAAGGCCGCCAAGCGCTGCTCCCGCGCCAGGGCGGACCGGGTGGCGGTCAAGGCGTCGGACAAACGGCGGGTTTCCTTGGACACCAGCCCCACATAAGCAGCCATGAATATGATCGAGATGACCATGGCGACCCAGATCCCGGCGAGATAGAGCGTCGGCAATTCCGGCCCGCCCGACGGCCAGGGCAAGGGAAAGGAAAAAAATGCCAAAAGGGTCACCATGCCGATGGCGAGCAGAGTCAAAAAAATGGTGGTTAGGCTTGAAAGGATCCACGCGGAAATGGCGAGGGGCGCCAGCAAGAGGATGACAAAGGGGTTTTGCAGACCGCCCGTCAGCAACAAAAGCAGACCCAATTGGCAGATATCAAATCCCAGGCTAAAGGCCGCGCCTCGCTCGCTGAGCCAGGCGGTACTGGGCCGGCTGACCGACACCAACACATTGAAACAACCGGATAAAACGATGACCACCATGGCCGGAATAAAGGCGAAATCCAGACCGAACAGAAAATAGACCACGGCCAGGGCCAGGCTCTGGCCCAGCAAGGCCACCCAGCGGATGATGACCAGGGTCCGCACCCGCAAGCGCCGGTGGGGGATCTTTTGTGGCTTTACCGCCGCCTCGCCTGTGTCTGCCCGCCCCATGGATCTACCGGTTTTTCTATCGCCACGGCCCTAACAACATCCCAGGCGCTTTTGCCCCTAGTCCACCGGGCCGGAGACTCCCGCCTCGGCAAAGGTAGCCATGCCGCCGTGGCAGACGCAAGCGGCCCGCAAAAGCTGGATGCACAGCACCGCGCCGGAGCCTTCTCCCAAGCGCATCCCCATATCGATCAAGGGTTCCTTGCCGAGCTCTTCCATAAGGCGCTGATGCCCCGGTTCCGCCGAGCGGTGGGATACCACGCAGTGGTCCAACAGCTTGGGGCCCATGCGGTGGAGCACCGCGGCGGCGGCGGTACAGGTGTAGCCGTCGAGCAATACAGGGGTCCGGGCCAGGCGGGCGGCGATAACGGCGCCGACGATGGCGGCCAGCTCCAGGCCGCCCAGGCAACGCAAGACCTGCAAGGGGTCCGCCAGCCCCTCCCGGTGCAGCTCGACGGCGGGTGCCACCACCTTGCGCTTACGGTCCAGGCCGCTGTCGTCCACGCCCGTGCCGCGTCCGACCCAGTCTTCCGCGGCGCCGCCGAACAGGGCCATGGCAAGGGCGGCCCCGCTGGTGGAATTGCCGATCCCCATTTCCCCCAGGGCCAGCACGTCC
>JANQKX010000168.1 GCA_028280915.1 Kiloniellaceae bacterium | reverse complement strand
GACGGCGGTGAAAAGGGATCAAAATGGGCCGTTGGCGATCGTATCGTAATTGGACCGCTTTTGATTGATATGCCGGGGATGGGCGTGCTGCGCGACCTCGGGCTCTATGACCAATCCGGCTTTCTTCCCGTGCCTCGGGACTTCTCGGACATTGAAGCCGCCGCATACTGGGCAGGCTTCTTGACCATGGCCGGTGCTTTGGAAATGGCGGGTCTCGGGCCGCAATCTTGTCCAGGCAAATCAGTGGTCATCACGGCCGCGGCCGGCGGCATCGGCACAATGTGTTTGAAGGTTGCTTCCGCCTGGGGCGCGGAGGTCACCGCCACCACGCGCAGTTCGGCGAAGTCAAAACAGCTGGCAAACATCGCCCATCATGTTGTGCAATGCGGCTCCGCAGAGGACTTGGAGACGGGATTGAGCGCGCTTTATCCCAAGGGCGTGGACGTCATCGTGGATCCCCTCGGCGGGGCGTTTGTCGATGCTTCGGTGAAGTCGCTGGCTCCGGGTGGCCGGTATGTGGGCTATGAGTTGGTAACTGGGCCCACGGCAAACTACGATATCATGACTTTGTTGATGGCGGACGCCAGCATCCATGGCTTCACGCTCTTTCGATTGTTGCAGCACCCGGGCTTGATGGACCGCCTGGTTCAGTTGGGGCTTGAGTACGCGGACCAACTCAGGCCTTGCCTAGCGGAGACCTTCAGCTTTGACGCCGCACCTCAGGCATTTGACGCTTTGGCCCAGTGCAAGCAAGTGGGCAAGATCACTATAGCCGTCTAATCGTTGAGAGGCTGGAACCAGTGTTTCGAGGCGCCGGTTGGGCGCCTGACCCAGTTGGCCTTGTCCCACGGCCAGCGGTTGGGCGGCCAGGCCGATCGCGACCACACCGAAGTCATCGGCGCGCCCGGCCGGGGGGAAACAATGAATACCTAAAGCATTCTTCAAGGCTCCATTGGTCGCAGAGATACTCGTCGATGGTTCCAATCTGGGAAAACCTTGAGTGATTAAAACCGTCTTCGATATCATTGTACCAAAGGACCTGGCGGCCAAAGAGGGCTACGGCCCAAAATCCGCCCCCTTCTTGTCCCATTCTTGCCTCGTCCCACTTTTCGGGTTCGATTTTGATCAGATCCCAAACCCGCCGTTCATGGGGTGTCATCTTCCGCAAGCCCTTCTCGATGAGCTGAAGCAACTCTTCCCGGGGCAGGGGAACCCATTTTGTCATTGTTGTTGTCCTCCATGCGACGGTTGCACAATACCACCCTTGCGAGAGAGCGAGAACGGGTTCTTTTCTAATGTTGTGCCTTGCTCAGTTTCAGGTCTCTGCGATGTTGCCGAATCTGTCGCGCGCTTGGCCTTGCGCGGGTTTCCCAAGAAACCGGGCGGAAGGGAGCAAGGCTAATCCAAGTGGATCGGCCAATTGACGGGGGAATTTTTGAGGATGAAGGGGCCAAAATCCGCCGGACAAAAATTACTATGTATTTTTAATGATGGATTTTGGCTATCTTCTGAGAAAGCTCGAGGGTTTTAAGAAAGTGCCTGGATTCAAGGTCATTAGGGTCCCTAGTTTGCCTTTTGTGCCGTAAACAACGAGATTTCTTGGATGGCAGAACCGACAGATCATCCAATTGACGGATTGCCCTGGCCTCAGGAGTACGAGGGGATTTATGGCCTCATCAAATCGCAATGGGGCATCAACGGTGAAATCTACCTGACCCGTCAACTGAGCGGCGGTAAATCCGGAGCCTTTGTTTATCTTGCCGATATCAGTTGTGAGGGATTTGCCGGTCAGGCGATCCTGAAACTCGATCGAGCCCCCGACCCGGCCTCGCAGGAGAAATCGGAAGCCGAGCGTCACATGTTGGCCTACGAGGCCAATCCCGCCTTCGCGGAACAACACCTGCCCAAAGTGCTGCACACAGCACATGGGGGACAGAGCATCGCCATCCTTTCCACCATTGCCGGGCGCGGTTTGGAGTTTGCCGCGCCTTGGCAGCAATGTGGCCACGAAACCCAGGAAAGAGCTGTTAAGGTACTGTCACGTTCCCTGCTGGAGGATTGGAACGGAGAGGCGAAACTTGCTCCTGGCCTCTACCCGCCCCAAAGGTTGTTGCGCAGTTGGCTCGACTATCGGCTCGACCCGGAACAAGGCCGGCTGTGGGGTTTTTTGGAGAAATCGTGCGGTCTAAACCCCGAGGAACCAAGCTTTTCCTGCGAGGGCCGATGGTATCCCAATCCCTTGGCCTTCGCGGTTACCAAATCAGACAAATTCGATAATTTTAGATTGCGCCCCTTGCTCGGCAACATCCACGGAGATTTGAACGGCCTCAACGTCATGGTCAGAAAAGATGGGGGGACGGGTCTTCAGTACTACCTCATCGATTTGGCGTTTTACGAAAAAGATCAATTTCTTTTTTTCGACCATGGTTATTTTGCCCTGAGTTATCTGCTCCACATGCGCGGTGACGCGACCCTGGATCGCTGGGTTTCGATGCTGGATGCCTTGTGCCCGTTTGATCATATTCGCAATCCGAGCGACCTGCATGGGAACGATATCGGCCTGATAAACCTTCTGAAATTGTTGCGGCAAGAGGTGTTCGATTGGGTCGATCAACACCAGCCGCACCGGCTATCCTATATGGAAAGCCAGTTTCAACTGGCCCAGGTCGCCGTCGGGCTAAACTTCGCCAGCAAACGCCTGGACGATCACAAGCGTTGTTATGCGCTTTTTTATGCCGCGTCCATTTTGAAGGATTATTTGCGGCTGCATGACATCGACTGGCCCAAGACAGGCCCTGAGTTCAATTTCGGCAAAGCAGCCCCGTCAGCCAGCGGCGATCATGTTCCAGAACAAACTCAGGCCGCTGGTGACAGGTCTAACCGCGCAGCCGCCGCACAAGCACCGCTGCCCTCCGAAGATACTTCCTCGAACGCAAAAGAGTTGTCCGCTCAACGCGCGGCTGGGACAACATCGCCCCCCCAACCGTCGGTGCCCCGCAAGGCTCGAAAATGGATGATTGCCGCGAGTTTGGCCATGATCGGGTTAGTCGGCGCCATCGCGCTTTTCTTTCGCGGCGATTTCATGGATGTCTCGCAAAAAACCCGGTCGAGCATTACGTCGGCCCTGCAGCAGAACGGCGATGAGGGCGCCGTCCATCCCTTCACGGGTCAGCGATCCATCGCGGTATTGCCGTTCGCAAACCTTACCGATGGCGGCGACGACAATTTTTCCGATGGTTTGACCATGGAGATCATCGGCGTATTGGCATCGACCGGCGCCTTCCGCGTGACCGGTTTCACCTCCGTTTTCCAATTCAAGAACAGGCATGAGGATCTGCGTCAGATTGGGCAGACACTCAATGTTGAGTATGTCATCGAGGGTTCGGTCCGCCGCGTTGACGATGCAGTTAGGATCGAGGCAAATCTCATTCGCGCGGATAACGGTTTTCTTGTCTGGAGCGGGAAATTCCAAGAAGAGATGAACGGCATGTTTGTCGCCCAGGAAAAGGTCGCGACCGCTATCGGCGAAGCTCTTTCGACGCCACTGGACGTGGATTCCAGAGACTTGGAGGCCAAACGAACGGAAGATCCACAAGCCTATCAGGCCTTTCTCAGGGGGATCTCGCTGCTCGAGCAGCGCGGCGAGGCCCTCGTAGGCTCCCTATCCGCCTTGGAGCGCGCCGTGGAGCTGGAGCCCGAATTCGCCGCCGCCTGGGCAGCCCTCTCCATGGCTTACAACATAGCCCCGACCTACCTCCGCGAGGTGGACGGCCAGCCCGTGCGGCCGGAAGTGTTTTACCGAAAGTCAAAAAGCGCCGCCTTCACGGCGCTTGACTTGGATCCTGAGCTGGCAATGGTTCAACATGCCCTTGGCAACATGTACAACCGCGACCGTCAGTGGTCGCCGGCCCGACGGCCCTATCAACTGGCGCTCGAGATCGACCCGGCCAATCACCGAGCCATGCAGGACTACGCCGGTTTGTTGCATACCGTCGGTCAAGAACAGGACTCGCTCGACTACTTGAATAGGGCGAAAGCGCTCGACCCGATAAACGATCTCTACGTCTTCATGGCGGCCCGGGTGGCCTGGCAGGAAACCGGTTCGTTGGACCAAATCGACATTATCGAGGATATCTTTCGAGACGCACCGGCCTTTCGGGAACTGGCCTTCAGAGTCATTCTCTCCCAGAAGGTTCAGAACGACACACTGTCCGAAGCCCGCGATTTGGTCGTCTCCTGCACGGCCTGTTCCGAGGATTTTCGACGCCGGACCCTGTCTCTCATTGATGCCGCCGGTAAAGAAACCGCGGCAGAAATTTTCCAGCGGCACAAAGATGACCGCTTCTTGTCCTATCCGTTCCTTTTTGAAATCGGCGGCGTGGACGCCGTGCTGGATGCTTTTGAATACAATGGGTTGCGTTCAAACTACCGGCTTCAGTTTTTCACCGTGCCGTGGACTTTGATCGAAAAAATCGGATCGGACCCACGGTTTCACGAAATTGTCCTCGATATGGGTCTGGTGGATTACTGGGAGGCCAATGGCTGGCCGCCTCAGTGCCAGCCGGAAAGTGATGACACATTTACCTGCGGGTAACTCACCCAAGCCACATGTCCCAACTGGGTTGGCAGCTAGCAGGTCCGGCAGGTGGCTTTTATGGGCGAGCGCCTGAGGCTCAGCGCGGCGGGAGCCTTGTTTCAAGGGCGCGAGGTGACCACGTACGTGGACTGGCAAAAGGCAGGCCTTTGATCGGACCTGGTCGTGTTGCACATCCGTGAGGCCTTTTGGGTTCCTATTCCCGCGCCGTGATTTTAACCGCCTCCTTGAGACCCCACCAGGAACACGATCATGTTGCCGGGGACCTGTCCGTGGTTGTCCATGCCCGGGAAGATGCCCACGGTGTTCAAGGCTTCGAGAAGGCACTGGAGCTGGCCCACCTCGCCCTGTTCCAGAACCAATCGGCCGGGAATCAGGTTGATGCCCGGCGCATCCACGGCCATCCGGCTCATGCCGATGGGATTGAGCAGGGGCTGAACTTTCCATTGCGCCTGCTCCAAGACCGACATCCACTGATGCACCGCGTCGAGACTTTCCTTGCTGCCGCCGAAAAGAAACTGCACTTCCACTTCTTGAGAAGCGCAGGGCCGAAGAATCTCCACCGCCTTGCCGAATTCCTCGGGACTGAGGGCCTTTGGTTTTTCTTTGTCCTGCAGTCTTTCGATCTCTTGCTCCAGTGCCTGGATCCTTCGCGCCCCGTCGCTTTGGGACAAAACGCTCAGATCCTCCTCTAGGGCCGCGAGCCGCGTTTCGGCGAAGGCCAGTTCATCGCGTGACTGGGTGTAGGCGCCCCAAAGCAGGATCAGGGCCGCGCCCAGGATTACCACCAGGGGCACCCAGAGACTGCGGTGAAGCCACGCGGTGAGCTTGCCCGAACCGGCATCACGCGCCACGAACAGCCGCGCCGAGACGGCGGCAATCAGCAAGATCCCCGCCGGGGCGAGCACGATCCAAAACCACGCCGGGGCGGATTTCAGCAAGTCGAGCAGGGGCTCATGCCACATGTCGGCTGGTCCATGGTTGCCGTGGCGTTATCCGTAACGGTCCCTCAGCCGGCTCATCGCGGCCCGCCGCGCCGCCGGGCCCGGACAGCCCGGCGCGGGCTCCCAAGAGCCGGGACGCATCTATCCATCCGGCGTTCGCCTTGGCGATGATGTATGGCGCGAGCATTGCCCTTGCGATCCTATTGTCGTGGCCTGACGGGGACACTCTATCATCATCCTGTAAAGGGCGCATTACCATCGGTATTGGGGCAAGGCCGGCACGATCGCTTATGAGCGCACGCCGATGGACTTTAAGATGCCGCCGATATCTTCCGGCGCAAAGCCCTGGCCGGGGTCCGCGCAGAAATAGCCGTACAACAATCGGTTGCCGGCATCGGGACTGGATCGGCCTTCGGTTTCGCCCCAATGCTGGGAAAACCCCAGGCAGGTGATATCGGTGAACTTAAAAATCTGCGGCTTCATCAAATTCTTACCACTCGGCCCGTAGGGAGTCTTGATGTATTCAATGGTGTGATCCTCCACCATCTTAAAGTCCTCGATGAGCTCTTTAAGATCCAATTCATTGGGGTAATGGCGATTGCTTTCCAGCCGAACATACCAAACCGCGGCGCGTCCGTAGGGTAGCTGTTCCGAGGTCCAGTGACCGACCTCGACAGTATGGGTGTAGGTAGGGGACTGAAATCGATAAAACCGCGCGTGGCTTGCGGCTGCATTGGCGGCAAGAAAGATGATGTTGCTTTCCGCCGCATCGACAGAATGCCACTCACTGCCCAGCTCATCATCCGACGCACAGCCGAGGAGAGCGAGCAGGAGGCCTGCGGCCAAGACGGTCCAGGGTTTCCGGACACAACTCGATTTAACGATTGTTTTTGCCTGGCTATCATTCATCTTTTGCTTCCTGTTCGGCGATGATCTGGCTGAGCAAAGCCAGGACTTCCTCGCGGGGCTGCTCCGGCGAAAGGCGCGGATCAAACAAGACCCGTAATGCCAAGTCATCCCATTGCGTCAGAGTGTCCGCTTTGTGCGCCGGGCTCATCACCGAAGTGACGATCGGGGAATGATAACGGATACCCACCAGGTGCATGAATTCATGGGCCAAGCAGCGATCAAAGCTCTCCGGCTCATTGGCGGTGATGTGGATGGTGCCCTGACGAATTGCCGTGCCCGCTCTTGCCATCGTGACATAACAATTAGCGAACTCGCGGTTGATGGCGAAAAGGCTCTCCTTTTCCAGGATCAATTTGACGTTTGCCGCCCCGTTTCCTTCGGTGGCCCCGTTAACGATCGAGATGTCCAACCCGGTGATACGGGAAAAGTCCTGCAAGAACGCCTCAATCGTTGGCAGATGGTCTTCAACATCGATCCCGGAAACGGCAACGCGCATCGGCCCTTCCCAACGGGCGAGCTTGTGGTCTTGATACTTCAAACTGTCATAACTGCCGCCGAAATAGAGTTCATCCATAAATCGGTTCAGCCGCTTGTCCCGTTTTGTGGGCCCGGAGCCGCAGGCCGCCAGCATCGCGGTTGATAAACAGATAACTGTAAGAAGGCGTAGGTTCATACGAATGGGGAGTTCGACAATCAGATTGTGTGCCAGCCTGCATCGTTTTGTACCAGCTCTTGTCCCAAGCGGCAGCGCGATACATCAATTACGAGAGATTGCATGAGAAAGTTGTTAACATTGAATTAAGATCCGGGCGATCACCGCATGGTGCGGCTTGTCCGGGTCCTTTGTAGAGCCGCGTCCCAGGGGCCGAGCGGGCGCTGCCGCTCAGCGAAGCCTTGCATGGCATCGGCTATCTGCGGTTAAGTCAGCTTATGTTTTCCGAGGTAAGCAACCGCGAGCGGATGGCGGACGGCATTGTGCATGTGCTGGGCCTGGTGGGGAGCTGGGTCGGCTTTGTCGTTCTGCTTTGGCTGGCCGCGGGCCGGGAGCGGCCGGCGCTGTTCGTCAGCCTGATGGTCTACGGCCTGGGCATGACCATGATGTTCGCCTTTTCCGCCGGTTATCATCTGATCCGCCGGCCCGACTGGAAAGAGATGCTGCGCCGCCTGGATCACGCGGCCATTTTCATCATGATCGCCGGCAGTTACACGCCCTTTGCGGTACTGGTGTTCGAGCCGGTCATTGGGCACAGCCTGCTGGCGGCGGTCTGGGGCGTGGCCGTGCTGGGGGTGGTCCTCAAGATGGGCTGGCCCCGGCGATTCGAGCGCCTTTCCATACTTTTGTATCTGGCGCTGGGCTGGTCCATATTGTGGGTGCTCGGGCCCCTGATCGCGACCGTGTCCACGACCGTCTTGGTGCTCTTGGCCCTGGGCGGGCTGCTTTATACCTTGGGGGTGATTTTCCATGTCACCGATCACCGGCCCTACCACACGGCCATTTGGCATGGTTTTGTCCTGGTAGCCGCCGCCTGCCACTATTCGGCCGTGCTGGGCGCGGTGGTCTTGAGCTGAAGCCGGCGGCGGGGTGAGTTCGGATGGCGTGGGGCCAGAGTCTCAAGAAAGGAACACAGATTGCGGGCGCTGATCCAAAGAACCTCCGAAGCCAAGGTGACGATCGACGGTGAGGTCGTCGGCGCGATCGGGCCGGGCTTGGTGATCCTGGTTTGCGCCATGCGGGGGGACACGGAAGCCGAGAGCGCGCGCCTGGCGCAAAAGGCCGTGAAGCTGCGCATCTTCCCCGACGCGGCCGGCCGCATGAACCGCTCGTTAAAGGACGTGGGCGGGGCGGCGTTGATCGTCAGCCAGTTCACCTTGGCGGCGGAGACCAAGGGCAACCGGCCGGGCTTTTCCCTGGCCGCCGCGCCCGGGGAGGGAGAGCGGCTCTTCGAGCATTTCAAGGGTGAGGTGGAAGCCCAGGGCGTGCCCGTCAGCAGCGGCCGCTTCGGCGCGGACATGAAGGTCGCGCTGGTGAACGACGGCCCGGTGACCATCTGGCTGGAAACCGAGCCCCAAAAATAAAGGGAGAGATAAGGATGATCGTGCGCAGCCTGGAGGATCTGAAAAAGCAAGGCCGCTACCGGGAAAAACCCGGGGTGTGGAACAGTGCCCGCTTTTTGCTGCGGGACGATAACATGGGGTTCAGCATGACCCGGACCACCGTGGCCGCCGGGTCCAAGCAGACCCTGGAATACAAGAACCATTTGGAGGCCAACCTGATCCTGGCGGGGGAAGGGCGGCTCACCGATTGCGCCACGGGCGAAACCTACCTCTTGGCGCCCGGGGTCATGTATGCCCTGGACAAAAACGACCGACATACGCTGGAGGCCGTCTCCGAGCTCAGCATCGTTTGCGTTTTCATTCCCGCCCTGGTGGGCGAGGAAACCCATGACGCGGAGGGGTCTTATCCCTTGTTGTGAGGCCCCGTCTTGTTTTGACATTGCCGACCCCGGAAGAGCTGGCTTCAAGGCGGCCGTCTTGCCGTTGTAGACTGGTGATACCATCACGTTAAAACGCGGGAGGTAAAGGGTCGATGGATGGAACGGACTTGAAGCAGAATCCCATCCACCTGGGGCAGGGCGCCACGGCGGTGGTCCAGCCGCCGTTTACCGGCGACATGGCCTGGTACGGGGGTTATCAGGAACGGCACGCCGGGGACGGCATCGACGGCCGTTTGGTCAGCCTGCACCAATTCTCCCGGTCCTGGGACATGTGGGAGGTCCATCCCGAGGGCAGCGAGGTGGTGATCTGCGTGTCGGGGGAAATGGAGATCGTGCAAGAGCAGCCCGACGGCAGCGAGCTGATCGTGAGCCTCTCGCCGGGCCAATTCGCCATCAACCCGCCAGGCGTTTGGCACACCGCCAACGTGGCCGGGGAGGCCAGCGCCGTCTTTGTCACCGCCGGCGTGGGCACCCGGCACCGGCCCCGTTAAGCCGGGGGCAGATTGTACCCGCTTGTTTGTCGTTTAGCTGACCTGGGCTCCCCGGGCTCCTCTGGGCCCTATTCATTTAACCTTGGCGTAACCCGCCGTGAAGCCCTTGAGAGAGAAGGGGATTGAAAACGCCTGCGGCCCTTCGAAAAGTGTGACGACGCCTTCATTGCCGGCCTTGAAAGCCTTTACCAGAGCATCGCTCAACGCGCCGCTTGCACGACAGTCGGCGGGCGAGCAGACCTCATAGGTAATGGTGCTTTGTTCCGCTCCATCCACGGAGATGATGAGGCCGGGTCGCAAGGCGACGCCGGGCAAGGTGGTGATGATCAAAGTGGGCGCGTTGCTGGGCGGAAAGTTTCCCGCCGCCACTCTTATGAGGGGCTGCTCGCTCTCAGGACCGAATACGTCCTGAAACAGGGCACAACTCTCCTCCGACGAATCAGGCAGGATCACGCAGCGCAGTTCCCAGTCCCCGACTTGCTGGGGCGGCAGTTGCTGTATCTGACCTTGCCCCTGGTTTTGACCCTGGCCTTGGCCTTGCCCCTGACCCTGGCCCTGTTCCTGACCTTGCGTTTGGTTCTGGGCTTGCGCCAGCGACGGCAGGATCAGGCAAGACAAGGCCAGCACCATCGCGCTCCAGGTGAGCCCCACGGAGCCGGACGGGGCGGGAGTCCGGCGCGAACGCCAGTGTTTCATTGGGTTTTTCATGTCAATCGCGAGCTCATGTTCCAGGGTAAGGGACCGATACATCAGAAAAATGTCATTTATGGTAAGCAAGACCCTAAAACCATTCGGTTAGTTTTTCGTTTCATTTTCTAAAAATTTACTGGGTTTCAAATCCATTAAGCGGTGTAGGGGTTTAGGGGAAAAGTTCTTGTTCTTGGGCTGGTTTTGATCCTGATCAAGGCGGCTTTGCTGCAAATGACTATTGTTTTCAGGAGAAGTCGGGTAAGGAAAGAAACTTGCTCGGGCGGTGTGCTTTAACCGTGAGCCAGAGGAGAGAGGGTTCAGATGGGGCGTCATTTAAGGGGAGAAAAGCAGGTTTGGCTGAGCATGGCCGTGGCCGGGTTGGTTCTGGCGGCGGGTGGGCGGCTGCCCGCGCTGGCTGACGAAATGGGGGCTTTTGACAGCAAGGAAGCGCTGGGCGAGGCTCTGTTTCACGACACCAACTTGTCCATGAACCGGACCCAGGCCTGTGCCACCTGTCACGACCCGAGTTTCGGCTTCGTGGACCCGCGTCCGACGGAGGTGGGCCTGGCGGTGTCCCTGGGGGATGACGGGGTTTCTTTGGGCGACCGTCATGCCCCCACGGCGTCTTACGCGCGCTTTTCACCGCCCTTTCACCAAACTTCCGAGGGCGCCTACCGGGGCGGCCAGTTCCTGGATGGGCGCGAGCCCCACCTGGCCGGCCAGGCCGGCGGCCCGCCCCTCAATCCCATCGAGATGGGCATGCCCGACAAGGCCGCCGTGGTGGATCGCCTGCGGGAGAGCGACGACTACGTGACCGCGTTCAAGGCGCTCTATGGCGCGGAGATCTGGGACGACGCGGACAGCGCCTATGAGGCCATGCGCGAGAGCATCGCCGCTTTCGAAATGACGGCGCACTTCGCGCCCTTCGATTCCAGATATGACCGCTACCTGCGGGGTGAGCTGGCTCTGACCGATCAGGAGGAACTGGGCCGGGTGCTGTTCTTCTCCGAGCAGTTTTCCAACTGTAACCAGTGCCACCAGTTGCACACCTCGCCCATCGCGCCGACGGAGACCTTTTCCAACTACGAGTATCACAACATCGGTATTCCGACCCACACCGCGGTGCGGGCGGCCAACGGGCTGCCGGACGATCATGTGGACCGGGGCCTGTTGGAAAACCCCTTGGTGTCGGACCCGGCCCAAGCGGGCAAGTTCAAGGTGCCGACGCTGCGGAACGTGGCGGTCACCGGCCCTTACATGCACAACGGCGTGTTTGAGGATCTGCGCACCACCGTGGTCTTTTACAACAAATACAACAGCCGGGCGCCGGCGGCCCAGACCAACCCGGAAACGGGCCAGCCCTGGGGGCCGCCGGAGGTGGACGGCACCTTGTCCCTGAAAGAGCTGGAGCATGGCCCGGCGCTGGACGACCAGCGGATCGATGCCCTGGTCGCCTTCATGAAGACCCTGACGGACCAGCGTTACGAGCATCTTTTGGAGGATTAGTGCCCCGAATCAGAAGTTCGGTGTATCAGATGGCAAGCAACGGACGAACTTCTGATTCGATCAGCATCCTCGCAGATCGGCAGCCCGCCGGGACTTTGTGATGCTGGCGCCGGCCCCGGTTTTTGCGTTACCTTGGCGCTCGTAAAAAAAGGATTTGTCACCATGCCTAGGCCCCGGGAATACGACGAAGAAGAGATGTTGGAGCGGGCAGCCTTGACCTTTTGGGCCCAGGGGTATGACGGCACGTCGATCAATGACTTGGTGACGGAAACCGGGATCAGCCGCGCCAGCCTCTATAGCGCCTTTAACGGCAAGCGGGATTTGTTTCTGGGCTGCCTGAAGCACTATGACGAGCACTACCGGCGCCGGTACTTGGCGGAGACCGCGGCAAGGTTCGATGGACGCAAGGCGATCCTGGCGGTCTTTGAAG
>JANQKX010000144.1 GCA_028280915.1 Kiloniellaceae bacterium | reverse complement strand
GCCTCCGGCTATGGCAGGTACGAGGGCGCCGAAGGCCTGGCCTTTGTGAAATACGCAAACGGCAACGACTTTAAGGACGGGGACGGCGATACCGTCTTGGGAACCGGCGCCGACCTGCTCAGCTTTCTGGTGAAGGGCGCCTTTGAGGGTAATGGGGAACACCGTATCGAAGCCACCGCGGAAAACGTGCATGATGATTCCGATCGTCCCTTCCGGGCCAACATCGGCGACATCATCGGCGTTGAAAACCCGAAGGTGCGAAAATACGACCTCAATCGGCAAAACTACACCCTGCGCTACGAGCGGCCCTTCGCCGAGGGACTGTGGGACCCGAACGCGGTGCTCGGCTACGGCGTCACCGACCTGCATGTGCCCGAGCCGTTTGGCAGCAAGGCTAAAACCAGCAGTATTTCGGGTTCCTTGTCGAATGACTTTCATATCACGCCACGGGCCGACGTCATCACGGCTGGGGTCGACTTT
The DNA here is from genome assembly GCA_028280915.1 of Kiloniellaceae bacterium. GTDB lineage: Bacteria > Pseudomonadota > Alphaproteobacteria > Kiloniellales > Kiloniellaceae > JANQKX01. The sequence goes on along the minus strand of JANQKX010000144.1, from coordinate 7,763 downwards.
TTTCACGACCGGGCAAACTACAATGACCCCTTCGATGACGTGACGGAACATGCCACGAACGTGGGCGTCTTTGCCCAGGCGCGGCTCCAGCCCATCCAGCCGCTGCGCCTTTCCTTTGGGATCCGCGGCGACAATCAATGGTTCGAGGGGCTGGACGGAACCGACAAAAGCGATTTCGGCGTCAGCGGAAACGTCTTTGCCGAATATGACGTCGCCGATTTTCTGACCTTGTCGGCGGGCTATTCGAATGTCTGGGGCGGTTTTGCCTTGGCGGAAAACTTCATCATGAACCCGGACTGGGTGTATGAAGAGATCGTGCCGGTCAAGTCGCAGAACTTTATCGCGGGTTTTGAGTCCTTTTATGAGGGCATTACCTTCGGGGCCAACATTTTTCGCAGTGACTTCGACAATGCCCGCGACCCCCTGTTTGGCGGCGACCCCTTCACCACGGCTGACTTCAGGACGCAAGGTTTCGACGTAGGCCTGGGCTACACCTGGGGGCCGGGCTTCATCCGGGCGACCTACACCGACACCGACATCAAGGTCAACGGCAGCCGGACGGATTCGGACACAACCCAGTATCTGGGAGCCCCCCTGGGTCAGCTCTTGGCAATCGACGTGGTCCACCGCTTTGACCCGATCGGCCTTACCATCGGCGCCAACATGAACGCGGCCTTTAGCAACAGCGATCTGGGCGGTTTTGCCGAACAGGACCTGGAGCCTTATGAGGTCTTTAGCATCTTTGCCGAATATGTCCCCGAGTTCGCCAACTTTTTGACCCTAAGGGCCGAGGTGAACAATATCTTCGACGAGAACTATGCCGACCGGGCAACCTATGGGCAGGACTTTCCCGAAGTGGAGCCGCTGCGCGAACCCGGCCGGTCTTTCCTGTTTCTGGTCAGGGCACAGTTTTGAAACGGTGGGGTATCAGGATGCATTGGCGGACTGACGTCTCGATGGGAAAGTTTGCTCCCCGATCATCAAAAACAGAGCCGTGGCGGCTTTCCGCGCACCTAGGCGTTGCTGCCACGGTTCTGTTGAGCTGCCTTGCCGCGCTCAACCCGCTGCCGTCGAGCGCGGATACCATCCAGATTACCGATCTGGCCGGTCGAAGTGTGGAAATTGAGCGTCCGGTCGAACGCTTCGGTATCAGCGAAGGCCGCTACATTCCCCTGCTGGCCCTGCTGCGGCCGGAAGATCCGGTGGCCGGCCTGGTGGGCATGATGTCGGGGCTGGGCTGGGTCCAGCCCGGCCTGGAAGCGCAGCTCTTTAACAAGTTCCCCGCCGCCCGCGACATTCCCCTTTTTGGCAACAAGAGTGCGGAGAGTGTGTCGGCGGAGCGGATCATCCAACTAGCGCCGCAAGTCGCCATTCTCGGTCTCAGCGATCATGGGCCCGATGCCAAGCATGCCGAACTGATCGACCAGCTGACGGCCGCCGGCACGGCGGTGGTTTTTATCGACTTCCGGCTCGACCCCTTGAACAACACCCTGCCGTCCATTGAAATCTTGGGGAAGATCCTCGGCGCTGAAGAAGAGGCCGAGGCCTACGCGCGGTTTTATCGGAACCGCCTTGATTTGATCAGATCCCGCCTTAGTGGAGTTGATCATCGCCCGCGCGTGTTTTTGCAAGTTCACGCAGGGCGCTTCGATTGCTGCTGGGGCATGGCCGATGGCATGCTCGGGCCCTTTGTGGAGCTAGCCGGGGGAACGAACATCGCCGATGCCGTTGCCCCCGGTCCCACCGCGCAACATACCGAGGAATTCTTGCTGACCGAAAACCCAGATGTCTGGATCGGCACCGCGTCGGGCCAGGTCACGGAGTATCGAGCCGGCGAGGATCCCGTCGCCTTGGGTTACGGCATGACCGGAGAAATGGCGGAGGACAGCCTAAGCCGCTATCTGGCGGCACCGGCCTTCCAAGCTCTTGGTGCCGTCCAGAACGGTCGCGCCCATTCGGTCTGGCACAATTTTTACAATTCGCCTTTCAACATTGTGGCGCTCGAGGCCTTCGCCCAGTGGATTCATCCCGAACTCTTCGCCGATCTGGATCCCCAGGCAAGCCTGCAGGAGATTTTTGACACCTTTTTGCCCTTCGAGCTGGAAGGCACCTATTTTGCCACGGTCGGCGACAAGTAGCAGCGTGGTGTCCCTGGAAATCCGCCATGGGCGCCTCTTGCGCCAGCGCTGGCTCATTATTGCCGCATTGGCCGGCGCGACGCTGCTTTGCCTGGTGCTGGATCTTCTGGCCGGGCCCGCGGATCTGACCCTGCGACAGGTCATGCGGGGAGTCTTTGACCCGGCCAGCCTGGACCCCAGAGACCAAATCATCCTGTGGCAAGTGCGCCTGCCGGACGCCCTGATTGCCCTCGCGGTGGGGGCCGCCCTGGGCTTGGCCGGTGTGGAATCCCAGACGATCCTGGACAACCCTCTGGCCAGCCCCTTTACCCTTGGGGTTTCCTCGGCGGCCGTTCTGGGCGCCAGCGTGGCTCTTGTGCTGTCCCCGGCCCTGCCCTTCATGGGACAAGCCGCGATCCTGCCGGTGACCGCCTTGCTCTTCGCCCTGGGATCAGGCGGCCTCATCCTGGCCGCCATTCGGGTGCTGGGCGGCGAGCGGGACACGGTCATCCTTTTTGGCATTGCCATACTATTTCTTTGCAACGCGCTTACAGCGGCGCTTTTTTACGTGGCCGATGCGGAGGCGACCCAGCAAATCGTGTTTTGGACCATCGGCAATCTCACCAAGGCCGGCTGGGTCGAGGTCGTCATCGTAACGGCGTGTTTTTTTGCGGTCCTGCCCTTCAGCCTGCGCCATGTGTGGCTTTTGACGCTGTTACGCGGCGGCGAGGCACAGGCTCGCAGCAGCGGCATCAATGTGGACCGGCTGCGCACCTTGGTGATTCTACGCACCTCCATCTTGGCGGCCTTTGCCGTGTGTTTTGTCGGCACCATCGCCTTCGTCGGCTTGGTCGGACCTCACATCGCCCGGCTGTTGCTGGGCGAGGACCATCGCACCTTGATTCCAGGCGCGGCCCTCTGCGGCGCCTTGATCCTTTCGGGCGCCTCCGTCCTCTCCAAGACCTTGATACCCGGCGTCATCATCCCCGTCGGCATCCTAACTGCGGCGGTCGGTGTACCGGCCCTCATGGCCCTGCTCGTACTGCAGCGACGGCGGCCATGACACATCTTTCGGTCAGCGGCGTTTGCGCGCGCTATGGTCGAAAGCAGGTGCTGTTCGACGTCACCCTGCCCGACCTAGAGGACGGTCACTTCATCGGCATCTTGGGGCCCAACGGGTCGGGAAAGTCCACCCTGATCCGCTGCCTATCGCGGGAACTGAGTTGCCAGGGGAGCATCGTCCTGGATGGCGTGTCACTGGCCAGCCAGTCCTCCCGGGCTCTTTGGGAAAAAGTGGCCACCATGCCGCAAAGTCCGCCGGCCCCCAGCGCCCTCTTCCCCATGGAGCTGCTATGGAGCATCTGCCGCGCCCTCGGCATGGCCTTGTCAGATCGTGCCCTCTCTCAACGGATTGAAGAGGTTCTGGCCTTGCTCGGCCTTGACGACCAGGCCCTCGCGCCCTTGAGCACGCTCTCCGGCGGCCAGCGCCAACGGGTCGGACTGGCGTTGTGCCTGATCCGGGACCCGGACCTGCTCCTGCTCGACGAACCCACCGCGGCCTTGGACCTGCACTGGCGCTTGACGGTTCTGGAATTGATCCGCCGGCGCCTGGCCCACCGGGGCGGGGTCGTCATCGCCAATCTTCATGAAGTGGACTTGGCCGCGCGCTATTGCGACGGCGTGGTCGTCTTGGGGCACGGCAAGGTCGTGGCCGCCGGCCCTCCGGCCGAGGTCTTGACCAAGGAGGTCTTTGCCCGTGTCTATCACGTGGAAGCGGAACTGCATCCGGGGACGGACAACCGGCCCTCACTGGAGCTGATACGTCCGTTGTCCAGCCAGCACCGCCCTAAACATGATTCCGATCCTTCAGGATCATAGTGTTTAGTCTTCTTCCTCTTTTTCCTTCTTTTTCCTGGACCTAGAAGCCGATCGACGCAGAAAAAAATCTACGGGCACGGTCAGTTTCAGGCTCGCTTTCTGCATATCAGGCGGCATGGGCGGCAAGGGGGACGCCCGTTCGATCATGTCCTCCACCTCTCTATCGAGGATTCGGTGTCCGGAGCTCTCAAAAATTTTGTAATCCAGAACTTCCCCGTCCCGGTCGACCACAAAGGTAAGAAAAACCCTGCCCTCCAGTCCCCGCGAGCGGGCGCGCCGGGGATACTCCTTGTGGGCGTTGAGCCACGCCGCGACAATAGCATGGTAGTCCACTATTGAGCCTTGCAGGCCGCCGCCTGAAGTGGCATCGGCACTGCCCGTCTGCTTTTGCTCCTTTGTGCCTGATTTGCCCTCTGATCCAGAAACAGATTGGGGAGTGGCCTGCCCGCTCGGCGGCTCGACGGCCTTTTCGGCTTGTTCCCGCGGGGCCTTTGTCGGCTCCGGCACCGCCTGGGCCACGGCCAAGGTCTCTGCAACAGGGGGCTCAGGTATTGCCTTGGGCATGGGCGGCTGCTCCATGACCTCCCGGGCCACCGCTCCTTCGACCGGCGCCGGGGACACCTCCTCCATCACGGGCGGCACCGCCTCGACCAATTCGGGTACCACATCTTCCGGGCTTAGCGGCTGTTCCACGGTTTGCATCGGCTCCGGTGAAAGTTCGGCCGCGCTCTCTTGCGGGGGCTCTTGAGGGGCCTCTTCCAGCGGCACCACCTCTTGCGGCTCCACAGGGGAGACCTCGACCGTTTCCACCTGCTCCAACGGTGGTTGCGGCGCAGTGGTTTCAACTGGCAGCGGTGCCTCGGCCACCTCGATGGGGGCGACCTCTTGGGGTAGATCCGGCGCCTCTTCCATCTGCAGAATTTCCACGGGCACCACTTTGGCTTCCTCTACAGGGGTCTCCTCCTGCAGTGCCTCCTCCAAAGGAACGTCCTCCATGGTCTCGCTTTCTTGGGTCGACTCCACCTCTTCAGGCGTGACGTTTTCCGCCACGGGAGATTCCTGGCTGTTCTGGGCCACGGCGCCCGGACTGCCGCCCGCCGGTCCGAGGGAAACTTCGATGCCGCCCATCCCCGCCGATAGCGCACCCGAGTTTGCCGGCTCGTAAAAAACCCCCACCGAACTTGCGTGAACAAGAAAGGCAAATAAAAAGGCCAGGGCCCAGTGGTAAGGTTTGATCTTTTTCATGGCTGGGCGAGCACGGTCACCAGTTCCAGCTCTGCCACCCCGGCTTGACGCAGGATATCCATGATCGCGACAACACGCACCGCCTCCGTGTCGCTATCGGCCCTCAAGATCACTTCGGTTAACCCAGCCGTATCCAGCTTGGCCTCGATTAGGCTTTTTAGGCCCGCTTTGTCGGTTTCCTGGTCATCCACGGCCAAACGGCCATCCGCACCCAGCAGTATGATCAAGGCCGGCTCGTCCAAAGGGTCTTGGCTGGTGGATTGAGGCGGCTGCACCTTAAAGGCATCCGATGAAGCCAAGTGACCGGCCAGCATAAAAAAGATCAAGAGCAGAAAGACCACGTTGATCAGGGGCAAAAGACGCTCTTGCGGCTGTTTGGCGGGTCTGGGCCGGCGGAAATCCATGTTGGGCCGCCCCTATTTTTCAGGCCGATGGGAGAAGGAGACATTCGTCAGTCCTGCCTCTACCACCTGCTCCAGAACCATGACGGCACGCTGCAGGGAAACGCCAGGCGCGGGCTGGATCAATACCCGCTGCTCGAGATTTTGCCCGTGCTGTTCGCGCAAACGGGCCCGCAACTCGTCCAGAGACAGAGCAACACCAGATAGGCGCAGGTCCCCTTCCCGGATCTGCAGTAAAACCGCACCTTCCATCCCGCCGCCGCCGCCCGACCGCACGGGCGCGTCAATCTCTATCGCGCGCCAGTCGACGAACTTCGAAGCCAACATAAAAAACACGAGCAGAATAAAAACCACATCGATCAGCGGTGTCAGGCCGATGGTCGTGCGGGGGCGCGCCGCCCTATTCGCCAGGGACGGCGGCCGTTGCATGGAATCCCCTTGGCTCTTCGGGCGAGGTTGGCATCAGGGCCAGGTCGTTGGTGAAGACTTGGGTGACGGCGTTGTCCATGTCATGGGCCACCCGCTCGACGGTGCCTTGCAGCCAGTTGACCACGGCAACCACGGGAATGGCCACGGCCAGACCCACCGCGGTGGTCAGCAAGGCTTCCCATATGCCTTCCGACAGGACGGAGGGATTGACGTTGGAGCCCGCCGCCGACAGATCCTGAAACGCGTCGATCATGCCCAGGACCGTGCCGAACAGACCCAGCAAGGGGGCCAAATTGCCGATCATCTCCAAGGTGCCCAGGTGGGACCTGAGACTCTCCAAATGATCCCGGCCGCAGCGGAGGATTTCCTCCCGCAGCAAAGCCTCTTTCGCCATCATGGCGCGGTGGCCGTAGATGGCGCCCGCCAGAACCTGCGCCACCGGGTTGGCACTGGCCAAAGCCATTTGGCGGGCCTTCTCGGTCTGGCCGGCGCGCAAAAGCGCCAGGGCGCCGTCGACCGCCCGCCGGTCCCAGACCTTGGCGACCCGAAACTGCCAGAGTTTCAGAAAAATGATGGTGAGCGCCACGATGGAACACCCGAGCAAAATCACCACCACCGGCCCGCCGGCCGCAACCATGTCCATGGCCTGGTCAATCATAGACTGGAAAGAGTCCGGTCCTTCGGCAATACTTGGCGGTTCCACCCCATCCAAGGGCGCCCCCGCCCCCTCCAAAGGCGCTGCCGCCAGGGGATCACTTGTTACATCGGTCATATTGTCTCACTTCCCGGTCGCTTCGGAGCAACGGTCCGGTCATTTTTTACTTTATAAAAGGGACGCCGCCGCGGGCAGAAAGTTCAACCAAGGCCAAACAGTCGTCGGGTACATCTTGCAAACCCTGACATGCCAGGACGTCGTTTAGGAGAATACTGCCGATGGTCTCACAGCTGCGGCCGTCGATATCAAAAACCTTCAGGCTGGTTTTGCTGGGCCGCAAGGGCGCCCCCTCGACGGCCAATCGCTTGGCCACCACCCCATCCCGGTCGAACATCACCAGATCCAGCTTTAGGCTATCGAAGTGGTGGGGCGTGGTGTTCTTCAGGATCAAGTAAGCCCGGCAGGCACTCTTGCCCGGCTCAAGCTTGTTTAGCTCGATCGAAACCGCGGGCGGCCCGGCGACAACGGGTTGGAGGGGAACCGCAAAGAGAAAGGCGATGATCGGGAACCATTTGGCCTTGCATATGTGCCAGAACATTTCGCTACAAACCTCTTGTTCTTAATTTGACGTACTCAGTTTCACTAGAGGACTCACGGCGTCGGCAAAAGTTCAATCGGGCATACAAACAGGGCCGCAAATTTTTGCGACTGCAACTTAATTTCATTCGATAAATAGCATGCCTGCGATCGTCAATCCAGGGCTCATTCGTATTTGGAAATCCGGGCAAGGTTTCAAGTTCGCTTGGGTTTGGAGATTCTGGTGCGACGGCAACCAAGTCCGAACGAGACCAGCCGGGCCGGTCGGTCGTTTCCGTCAGGCCGGCGAAAGGCAAGGAGGCCGCCCAGAACCGAGAGAGCGCCGAGCCACATGACGAAGGCGGCCCCTTGGCCGGCGAGCAGAAGGACCACACCGGGGACAAAAACCAGGGTCAAGGCGGACCGGGCGAAGCGACGGTGGCGGATCGGCAGCTTAAAGGC
>JANQKX010000135.1 GCA_028280915.1 Kiloniellaceae bacterium | reverse complement strand
TGGCGATGACAACGGCATTCGACGGGGTGCCCAAGTGCGTATCGGCACGGTCAAGCTCATATCCGGCCGCCCCGCCGAATGCCGTTGTCATCGCCACATCCGAGGCTCCGGGCCGTTCCTTCAGATTGGTGAATGAGGAACTTCTGTGGAGCGACGAACCGGGCTCGGGGGAACCCATTTCCGATTTGATCAGATGCGATATGGTTTTTTTTGAAACACCCGCTGGCGGGATGGTTTTTTCGGCCGGATCCATCACCTTTACCGGATGTCTTCCCATAAACAACAATCAAAATGATGTTTCCAAACTCACCGAAAATGTTTTGAAAAGATTTTTGAACGAAAAGAACCGAGAGACGGAACGTCGGTCCGCTGCCGAAAAACGTTTGACTGAAGCGTCCGTTTAACCTTCTTGCAGTGCATTTTATGCTGCGGCAAGGAAGTTTAAATGCCACATTAGGCAGCCGCAAACTTTTCTCGCAGCGAATAACGGAGCGGACCATGAACGAGATTTCCAGGCGCAAGCTTCTATTCGGCGCGGCTGCTTCCGCTGCAACGGGCGCCCTCGCCCGGTTCAGGCAGAGCCACGCCGCCGGCCGCCCCGCCTTGCCGGTCCCGCCGGAGTTAAGGGCGGACGCGAAGGGGGTCATTGCGCTGCGGGCCATATCCGGTCAGCAACAATTCCTGCCGGGTATCGCGCCCCCTACCTATGGCGTCAATGGTCCCTTTCTCGGTCCGGCAATCCGAGTGCGTCGCGGGGAAAGAGTCACTCTTCAGGTGGCCAATGAGATCAATGAAGATATCACCATGCATTGGCACGGCCTTAAGATCCCCGGTGAACTGGACGGCGGCCCCTATAACGTCATAAACCCTGGGAAATCCTGGGAGCCCACGCTAAACATCGCACAGCCGGCAGCGACATGCTGGTTCCATCCGCATTTGTATCCGACGACCGCCGAATTGGTGATCAAGGGCCTGGCAGGGTTATTCATAATCGATGACGAAGAATCCGAGGCCTTGGGTCTGCCATCGCACTGGGGAATCGATGATATCCCGCTGATCCTGCAGGACCGTCGCTTCAATGGGGACGGCTCTTTCTTCCACCGCTTTAACATGATTGACATTACCGCCGGCTACGTGGGCGATATCATGCTGGTCAACGGGGCGGTTTATCCAGAGGCCCGCACCGCGCGCGGCTGGCTCAGGCTGCGTCTCTTGAATGGGTCCAATTCCCGAAGCTACCGGCTTGCCCTGTCGGACGGTCGTTCCATGTATGTGGTGGCGGGCGACGGCGGCCTGCTTTCCGAACCTATGGCGTTAAAGGAATTGATGCTCTACGGCGGCGAACGTTATGAGGTTCTGGTCGACGCGCGCAACGGCGCCCCCTTCGATCTCTTGACCCGGCCGGTGGACCAGCTGGCCATGAACCTGCCGCCGTTCGATGCCGATCTGAATCTGATCACCCTGCGCCCCGACGGCGCGGAAAGCGGCGGTACCTTACCGGAGAAGCTGGTCGACTTGCCGCCATTGGTCACGGACCTGCCTCCTGTCAGCCAAAACCTGGTCATGGAAATGCGCCTCGACGACCAAGGCATGGGGCAACTGAAATCCGCCGGTCTGATGAAGATGAACAAGGCAAAGAAGACCGACCCAAAGGTGGTGGCGGCTGTCACCAAACTTATCACGGAAGGCCCGGCGCTGCCTCTCGACCAGCGGCTGAGCGCGAATGCGGTGAACGGGGCTCCATTCAAAATCGGAGACGTTCCCATCGCGGCCCCCATCGACACCGAGCTGCGATGGCTTATCTCCGAGGGCTCGGACCGCATGCTGCATCCGGTCCACATCCACGGCTGCCAGTTTCGCATCCTGGCCCTTGACGGCAAGGCGCCGCCAGCCTTTATGGCCGGCTGGAAAGACGTGGCCCCCATTGCAAAGGGCGGCTCGGCGGAGATCCAGGTCCGCTTCGAGCACCCGGCGTCCAAAGAACATCCGTTCATGGCCCATTGCCACAACCTGGAACACGAGGATTCCGGAATGATGACCGCCTTCACGGTCTCTTAAAGGTAGCGCCGGGCGCCGCGCAAGGACACGGCTGAAAAACAATGTCTCGCGGGCCGCTGGAGGGGCGACATCAATGTGTCGACCGTGGGCTTAGCTTCTTGCCTCTGCCAGCGGCTCACCGTCGAAGATTAGAAACCAACTCACAAAAACAGCCCCGTCCGCTCGCCAAAGGCCACTCCGTTTGCCCAGTGCCATTGGTGGGCATTCATGTTGTCGCCAGGCATCGGGAGGCACCTGTCGATTACCAATGAGCCGGCCAATTCCGCAGCAACGAGATTTAGATGCCATCTGATGTGTTCTGCGCGAACTAAGGAAGAATTCATTTCGCAAGTGCGAACTAAAGAAGAAAATAGTTTCACGCGATCTGTAACTTTGGTATTAATATTAGCGAAGCGAGATTTTAGGTCGAATGAAGGAGTCCGTTCATAATCAGGTCGGTCGCTTCAGCGAGAAAACCGCGCGTACCGAATTATGTTGGCGCGAAAATAGAGTTGGTACGAGACTTCGTTCTTGGAAACAGGCTTCTTCGTCCCGTCATGGCACAGGGGTTTTCCGTGTGTCCCTGGTCGAGACATGGAAGGATGGTTCAATGAAGCGGGATGTCAGCACGTTGGCTTTGGTGTTGGCTCTCCTGTCTTGGGCGGTCATCCCTTGGGGAGCAGCGTCCGCTGAAACGGCCGACCGAGATGTGAGCAAGGGCGAGTAACCTGCCCAGGAGGTGCGTGTCCAGGTCTCCGAAGCAAACACCCACATGTACGTCAGAACCCGGTCGCACGGGCGCTTTGCGGCCCGCGTGCTGGAGCATTTGCGCCGGAACAACCAGTCACCCTGGGCCGCGCTTGAGATCGAACAGGTCTTTCCGGGCCGCGTGGATGTCCATGCGCTCGATTCCATGGATCCCGACGGCCATGTGAAACTCTATGATTTCTGGCTGGAGGCTGAGGATGGCGAGGTCTTGGCGGGACCGATCACGACGCGAAATCCGGGAGCCAGCCTCATGGTGCACCCGAATCGTGAATTGGGACCGAACCTTCGAGCCGTTGTCGTCGTCGAAGACAACCTCGGAGCCATCGACCAGGCGGCAGTGTCGGTTCCTGCGGATGTCAACCCTTCCTGCAGCAATTCGACCTTCACCTGTAACTTTGATTCCAGTACGAGCCGAACCACGTGCGTGATGGCCTCGACAGCAGGCGACGACGCGTTCAGCATGTCGACCTTGTTGAGTGCCGCGTCCGGATGTGACAGCAGTTTGTCGAATAATACAAAACTCATGATCCACGCGTCTGGCGCCTGGGGGTCGCGCGGCGCGAACGTGGGGCTTACCGATGGCGGCGGCGCGGGCGGATCTGCCGCGATGGGAACCACCATCGCGGATCTCAATTCGACTTATGGCGCCTCCACCACCTGGGCCTATGGAATGGCCTCGGCGGGAACACATTCCAACACACATTCCGGCGGGGGTGGCGCGGCCACACTCTTGCGGGCGGCCAACGTCGCCAATCAGTTCAACACGGACGGCGTCCTTCTGATTGGCCCGGGTGGCGGCGGCGGCGGCGCCGCGAATGGGTTCGACGGCGGCAATGGCGGCGGCGTGGGCGGCATTGCGATCTCGAGCACGCTCGGGTCTTGCCCGGGAGCCTTTTGTTTAGAGGGCAGTACGGTCGGGGATACGTCGATCGCCGGATGCACGGGCGGCAGCGGCATCGCCGGTGGCGGTAGTGGCGGCGGAGCGCCAGGACTATGTGGCGACAACGGAGCCACTTCCAATTGTCAAGGTGCCGGTGGGCCGGGCGGGGCCGGCGGCGAGGCGGATGGCGCGGCCATCGCTTACTGGTTCCAGGGCAACCCCTTGGTGATCGCAACCGGTGAAGTCAACAACTTCCATGCGGGTCAAGGCGGCCCGGTTCCCCCGTTCGGCGATTCCTGTCACGGCGGCGGCGGCGGTGGCTGGGGCGGCGGCAATGGCGGCGATCAAGCGGAGGCCGGCGGTGGCGGTGGTGGTGCTTACGCCGCCCCGTCAAGCTGGGACATCACCGACCCTCCAGGCTTCCACAACGGCGTGGGTTACATTTGGTTTGTTTTTATTCCCGATTAAGAAGGCGGTTCGACGCAAAGACATTGAGCCAGCTGGTGCTTTTGGCGCGCAAATCTCGACTCAAGAAATTCGCGAACCTCCTTTTTACCGGCGATTTCCGGCTGGTCTGCGAAACGGACGATGACATCATCGGTAAAACCCGCCATGAACCCATCGATATCTCAATCACCAAAAGCTCTTTCCACGACCGCAACCATTTTCGTGGCGGCCTCTCTGGAGATTGTTTCATTTGCCATTTGATTCCCCAACTCAAGATCTGTGTCGGCCCCTCTGCCGATCGGGCTTTGCCACAGGCTTCCATACGATCCGGCATTCCAAATCCAAGCGTCAAACCCGGACGACCGGATGGAAAGCCTTCATGGGTGAAGGCAATGCCATCTATGCCATCGCGGATACGAGCTTGCGATATTCATCCTCGGTAAAGGCCTTGAGCGTCAGGGTTCGGGTCTTGCCCTGGGAACCGCCCAGGAGCAGCAGGCGGGCCACCGTTTCATCATCGGGGGCCTGGACGATGATGACCATGTCATAGGGGCCCATCGTCATATAGTAGGCGACAATCTCCGCGCCATGTTCACGGCAAGCGGCTTTGAAGGCATCCAATCGCTCCGGCGATTCCTTGACCTGTTGAAAGCCTTCTTTTGTCCAATTGGCGAGTATGATGAAGGTGGCCATGAGGCTTTCTCCTCTGTCTGATAAGGGGTTTCAAGATTTTAGAACAGGTGTTTTGCAACTCGTTTTCAGGACCGCCCCTTGCGCCGCAGAGGCCAGCGGCAAATCCTTGTCCAACGGCAAGTCCTTGCCGCCTTGGACGTTGCAAGAGTTCTGTCGAGCCCAAACGCAGACGTCCTGGACCCCTAATCCCCTATCATACACTTAGAGCTGAACCGATCAAATCGGCAATAACCGCATCATGCCGCCAACAATCCTGCCCCATCATGGATGCGATGCCCCCCGGGCCTAGCCAAGAGCAAGGGTGCGTTGGTAATATTCGGCAGGAGTTTGCCGGCGATCGGTTTCCGGATTTCTCTTTCTCTCGCGAGATACATCATGGCTGCTGATGAAACTTACGAAGTCTTTGCCCTGCGCTATGCCGAGCGCACGGCGCGGGCCCGTCAGGAGCTCTTTCTGGAGCCCGTTGACGACCACGATTCCCCCATGCCGCTCGCCTATTACATTTGGGTCGTGCGTAATGAGAACCGAACGATCATCGTGGACACGGGCTTCAATCAACACCAAGGCAAGCTGCGCGGCTGCTCTGCCATGCGTCTGCCACGTTTGATGCTCGCGGAGCTCGGCATCGATGCCGCCAAGGTGGAAGACGTGGTGATCACCCATATGCACAACGATCACGCAGGCAACCTATCGGAGTTTCCCCGAGCGCGTTTTCATATCCAAGAGCGGGAAGCCCAGGTCACCACCGGTCGCTGGATGCTCGATGACGACCAGCGTCATTTTTATTCGGCAGACGACATCGCAGAGTTCGTGCATCGCCTGTTCGAAAAGCGTGTCGTGTTCTATTCCGGTGACGGCGACATCGCACCGGGCCTGACTCTCCATGCCCTGCCCGGACACACCATGGGCATGCAGGCCTTGCGGGTGCCAACCAAGCGCGGGAACCTGCTCTTGGCGTCGGACGCGACCCATTATTATGAACACTGGAAGCGGCGGGTGACCTTCCCCATCTGTTGGTCCCGGCCCGCGACGAAAGAAAGCTACCGGATGATCGAAGGCCTCGCCGACAGCGAAGACCACGTCATTCCAGGCCACGACCCCCTTGTGTGTTCGCTTTACCCCGCGGCCTTCCCTGCCTTGGGCGACCAGGTTGTACGGCTCGATGCCGCCCCGCTGCGTTCCTTACGGGATATCTTCGATTAGATGACCGGACCGGAGCAGTCGGTCACGTGACTTACCGGCCAACACCGGTTATCCCGGCTGCCGGGAGCCGGGATAACCGGACATATCGTGCCCCCCGCTTTACCGCCCGGTCGTTCTAATCCGGCTTTTTGGCCTTGATGTGGGCCAGGATCTCGATCTCAAGCTCGTCGTCGTCTTCCAGATCCTTGATGCCCTTGACGTCGTAAACCTCCCCCTGCGGCGAGATCGCCTTCAGCCCGAGCCGCTTGCCGTCCTTGCCCAGACATTTGATATCGTACTGATCGGTATCGATGTTTTGGAAGGCCTTCACATCGAGAGTCTTGCCAGTATGGGTGATCGCCTTGATGGGTATGATCTGGTTGGACTGGCCGATCGCCTTCACGTCCGCGAAGTCAGCGCCATCTTGCGCCGGCAAGACCTTCACCGGGAGCAGTGCATCGGTTTCCGGATGGATCGCCTTCACGTCCAAGGTGGTGGCGTCCTTGACCACGATCCCCTTGACGTCAAAAGTGACACCTTCCGTGCTCAGCGCCTTAACCGCCATGGATTGCCCCTGCTCGTTAAAACATTTGATGTGCCATATCCCGGCCGCCGAAGACTGACTCGCAAAAGAAGACTGGCTTGCAAAAAGAGCTGCAATCACCGCCGCCGGCAGTACGCCACGAAACATCCTTTTCCACATACCCATCTCCCCTATGACCGGTGCCCCCGAATTTATCAGGACCCTGCTGCCTGATCGCCAATGATCTTAGCACGTTCGGCCCCCGACAGCGACTCAGGTCTTCGTTGGAATAGCTTTCTCCGAGGGTGAAAACGGGCATTCCGCTGAATTGACTGGGAGACTTGCCCTAACCTATCCGTCAATTGTGAAAGCATTATGCGCTTTGAGTTGCTTTCACCACAGGGAATTGATAGAGTTGAATTCTTCTAAGAATTGATGGGGTTTTTCCGCCTGGCTGGCCGTAGATTTCTATCTTCGGGGGCCTGTTGGAAAATTGGATCAAACCATACAATCTATGGGAGAGCGATATGGAAAAGGTAGCAGATGGAAGCTTTAGCCGCCGCGCGGTGGTCGTCGGCGCCACTGGACTTGCCGTAGGGGCTCTCGGCGTCAGCGCCGCGCGGGCGCAAGACTCGTCGTCGGCTGACGCCATTGACGCCGACAAGCGCCAGGCCCTTGCCGATGCCAGCCACGCATCGCAACAGTCCTGTCAGGCGGCCCTGGCGCTTTCGTCCCAACATCTCGCGCAGGGCAATACGGATATGGCCGATTGCCATCATTCCTGCACCAACATGCTTGCCTTGACGCCGGCAATGCACACCGTGGCCGTTCACGGCACCGCGCATCCAGATACCACCAAGCACTTGGCCAGGGCGGTTCACAAAGCGAGCAGCGACTGCGCGGCCGAATGCGACAAGTGGGACGATCCGGTTTACAAGGCAAGCGCGGAATCCAGCCGCGAGCTGGCGAAACACGCCCAGGCGGTTATGGACAGCTAACGCGGGCGGACGGGGCTGCCGGCCCTCGGTTTCACCCGGCGTCGATTGTCGGTCCGGAGCCAGTCGCGGATAGACCTGTCACGGATAGACCAGTCATGTGTAGACCCGTCATGGGTAGATACATGTGGCTGGTGGCCCGTTATGCCTACTTGCCATCGGCCTGAACCACCATGCCGGATTGAAGTCCGGGCGATCCTTCGACGACCACGTGTTGTCCCGCCTTCAGTCCGGCGGTGACGATTGTGGCGTGCCCAAGGGTGCGGCCCAAGGTGACCAGCTGTTTTTCTAGTTTTGAGTCCGGCCCGACCGTGAAGACGTAGGGGCCCTGCTGGCCCCGAAAGACCGCCGCGCTGGGAACACTCAGCGTCTTGGACGCGGTTCCGACCTTGACCCGCACATTGACCAGTTGTCCGGGCCAAAGGGTGTGATCCGGGTTGTCGACCATGCCGTGAAGCAGGATCATGCCGGTCCCGGTATCAATCTGGTTGTCGATGAGCCAGAGCGTTCCGTCATGAGTGGTTTCCCCGTCACCGCCGAGGGCGACCTGGAGAGCGAGAGGCGTGGCCCCGTGGGCCTTGCGGATCGGCTGCAAGTCAGGCTGCGGCACCGCAAACTCCACCTTGATGGGATCGATCTGATTGATCACCACCAAGATCGTGTCGGCATCGCTGCCCCCGGCCATCACGAAGTTTCCCGGATCCACAAGCCGCCGTCCGGCGCGCCCGGCAAAAGGCGCCTTGACCGCGCTGTATTCCATATCAAGCTCGGCGCGCCGGATCGTCGCTTCGTCCGAACGCACCAGGGACTCCTTAACGGCCACATCCCGGCGGTAGAGATCATATGTTTCCCGCGCCACGAAGCCCTTGTCGACCAGCTTGGAATAGCGGGCGACTTCCTCTTTCGCAAACTCAAGTTCCGCCTGGTGCTGTTTCAAGCTTGCTTTTGCCGTGTTCAGCTTTGCCTCGTAGGGGCGTTGGTCGATGGTAAAAAGCAGTTGGTCCTTTTCCACATCCTCGCCTTCGCGAAAGTGGTAGCTCATGATATGACCCATCACGCGCGCTTTGATTTCCGCGGATTGCACGGGCCGAATATTGCCGATGTAGTCGAGCTCCAGGGGTAGGGATTTTTCCGTAACCGGCGCGATCACGACCCTCGGGGCGGCCTTTTCGGTCTGCGCCGCGGCACTGCCGTGAAGGCTGATCACGGCGAGCATGGCCAGCACCGCTGTTCTCACATGACGGCTGTTGTTCATCATCGGACCCCCAATTCATTCTCGCCAGCCTGATCCCTTGCCGATGCAAAACGATCCCCGCAGAGCTTTTCGATGGCCACATAAAGAACGGGCGTCAGGATCAGGCTCAGGACGGTGGAAACCACGAGCCCGCCAAACACGGTGGTGCCGATCGATTGGCGACTGGCGGCACCGGCGCCAACGGCAATCACCATGGGAAAGATACCGATCGCAAAGGCGGACGAGGTCATGAGGATGGGCCTGAGCCGCATCTGAGCGGCTTGGATGGTCGCCGGAACCAGCGCGCCGCCACGAGCCCGCAGCTGATTGGCCACCTCGACGATCAAAATGGCGTTCTTGGTCGACAGTCCGATGAGCATGACGAAGCCGACTTGGGCGTAGATGTCGCTGGGCAGCCCGCGCGACCACAAGGCCAAAAGGGCCCCCAAGACCGCCAACGGCACCACCAACATGATGATCAAGGGCTGTAGAAAGCTACCGTATTGGGCCGCCAAAACGAGATAGACAAAAAACAGCCCCAGTCCGAAAATAATCGGGGTCAGGTGACCCACCTTGATGGCCTGCAGGGAGATGCCCGTCCACTCGTAGGACATGTTGCCCGGCAGGATTTGCGCCGCGATCTTGGACATGATTTGGATGGCCTCGGTCGAGCCCACCCCCGCCGCGGGTTTGCCTTGGACCAGCGAGGAGCGGTCCAGGTTATAGTGAGGTATGCTGGCCGATCCGCGGCTCGGCACCAGATTCACCAGACTGCTCAGGGACACCATCTCTCCACTGGCGGCGCGCACATAGAGCTTGGGAATATCCATGGGGTCCGCCCGTGCATCCTGGCGCGCTTGGACGAACACCTGATAAACCCGCCCAAAAGCGTTGAAGTCATTCACATAGACCGAGCTCAAATAGATTTGCAGCGTTTCGAAGATGTGGCTCATGGGAATGCCGCGCGCCAAGGCCTGATCCCGGTCGATGGCGGCGAAAAGTTCCGGGTTGTCGGCCCTGAAGTCGGAGAAAACGGCCCGCAGCTTGGGATGCTTGTTGGCGGCCGCGACCACCTCTTGCGTAACCCGTTCAAGCTCCTTGAGCGGCCCGCCGGCCTTGACCTTGATTTGCATTTGGAAGCCGCCAAAAGCGCTCAGTCCCTGAATGCTGGGCGGATCCTTGCCCATCATGGACCAGCCCGACTGCTTGTGCTGCATCATCAGTTCCTTGTTGAGGCGCTCAATCAAAGCCAGGGCCGATTCGCCGGGCGCCCTGCGTTCGTCCCAGGGCTTCAGGTTGGCGAATATGGTGCCGTAGTTCGAGCCGCCGCCGGCGATCATGCTGAAACCGGTCAGGGACATGACGCTGAGAACACCCGGTAGCGCCTCAATCCTTTGGGTCACTTGATCGACGGCCTGTTGGGTGACGGACAGCGCGGTGCCGGTGGGGGCCCGCACGTTGATGACAAAATAGCCTTGGTCTTCATTGGGCAGAAAGGCGGTCGGGGTTTTCAGATAAAGGTAGCCCGTCGCGCCGAGCAGGGCCAAGAAGACCAGCACGGCAAGGACACGATGGGGGATCAACCGGTAAAGCAAGCGCCCATAGGCCCGGTTCGTTCCGTCAAAGCCTCGTTCAATGGCTCTGCCGAATCTGCTCTGCCTCGCCGGCGCGTTTTTGAGCAACCTGGCCGCTATGGCGGGCGCCAAGGTCAGGGCGGTGAAGAGCGAGAGAACCAGCGAACAGGCGATGGTCAAGGCGAACTGCTCGTAAAGCTGGCCGGTGACGCCCGGGAAAAAGCCACAGGGCACAAAAACGGCCACAAGGGCCAAGGTGCTCGCGACGACCGCGCCCAAAACCTCGCCCATGGCTTCGCCCGTGGCCTTGACGACCGAGATGCCCTTTTCCTTGACCACGCGGTTGATGTTCTCGACCACCACGATGGCGTCGTCCACCACCAGGCCGGTGGCCAAGGTCAGGCCAAAAAGCGTCAAGAGATTGATGGAAAAACCGAAGACCTTCATGAGAGCGAAGGTGCCCAAGAGGGAGACCGGAATGGTGATCATGGGAATGAGCGTGCTGCGCCAGTCCCGCAGGAAGGCGAAGATCACCAGCCCGACCAGGAAGATGGCGGCGATCAGGGTGAGCACGACCTCTTTGATGGCCGCGCTGATGAAGATGGTTTCATCAAAGGGATAGACGATCTTCAGGCCGGGCGGAAAATCCTTGCGCAAGCGATCGACCGTGTGCCGCAGGTCATCGGCCATTTGCACCAAGTTGGCGCCGGGAACGGGTTTAAAGATGATGGCGACCGAGGGGTGGCCCTCGAAGCGGGATTGGGTGCTGTAGCTGTTGGAACCCAGTTCGATGTCCGCCACGTCGGCAAGCCGCACGACGGAGTTTGCCGGACCCGCCTTGACGACAATTCGACCGAACTCCTCCACCGAGCTCAATCGCCCGGTGGTGTTGACACTGAGCTGCCAGCGCACCTGGTTGCCGGTGGGCGGCAGGCCCGCCGCGCCGACCGGCAAGCTCAGATTCTGGTCTTCGATGGCCGCGACCACGTCGCTTGCCGTGAGCTGCCGCTGAGCCAGGGCATCGGGATCAAGCCAGATCCGCATGGCGTAAATACGCTGTCCACGAAATCCCACGGCGCCCACGCCGGGCACCCGGGCCATCTCGTCGAGCATGTAGATTTGCGCGTAGTTGCTGAGGAAATTTGTATCGTAACGCTGCTCTTCGTCATAGAGCATCATGGAAAGCACGAGGTTCTGCAGCACCTTGCGAACGGAAACCCCCATGCGCTGCACCTCGGCGGGCAGGCGGGGGGTCACCTGGGTCACCCGGTTCAGTATGTCGAGTTCCCCCACGTCCACGTCGTAACCCAGCTCGAAAGTGACCGTAATCGTGCTGGTGCCGTCGTTGTTGCTTCTCGAAGACATGTAGAGCATGCCCGGAACGCCGTTGATGGCATCCTCCAGCCAGATCGTGACCGTCTCCTCGATCACCTCGGCACTGGCGCCGGGGTAGAACGCCCGCACCTCGACGGTCGGCGGCAGAACCGGCGGGTACTTAGCGATGGGCAGCATGAAGATCGAAATGGTCCCGGCCAAAACCAAGACGAGCGAAAGAACGATCGTAAAGACAGGGTGGGAGATGAAGAAGCCGGTTTTCAACGGATCTACCTCCAAGCACACTCTCGCGCTGAGATTGACGACATCAAGCGTCAACACACGCCGAGAGCACAATTGGTAGCGTTATTCTATCTCATTTCACAAAAAATGTCTTCCACCGATGCATCATGCCGCCGATCCCCCCTCAACCGAGAGGGGTGCCGGCACCAGGAACCGCAAACAGCCGGGCCGGTAACCGGCTGCCATCTGGCTGTGTCGTCGTCAGAAACCTTGCTCAGGCGACGTGGAAATCTGTTTGGAATAAATCGTTACGGCCTCTATTCTTCCGAGCGCTCCAGGTCATCCAAAATTCGGTTGCAAAAGCTGCGGCACATGGCGCCCCAGAACGGCACGATAAAATGCTGATCGAAAGCGGGAGAATGTCTGCCGGCCTGCACGGTTTTCAAAACCGCCCCGTCTTCATCCCGGGCGATGGCCCAATCCACCGTCAGCAAGTGTTCTCTTTGCCGTGCATACTTGGATTGCTGCGCCACGTCGCTGGGCAACAGCATCATGCTGTCGTAGGCGGTCCGATCGGGCGCTTGCGGGGTCAGAACCGTGATCAGCATGTAGTTCGGCGCCACCGAAATGTTCGTGTTCGGGTAAAGGGACATGATGGTGTGGAAATCGGGAACGCTGCCGTCTTTCATCGATAGGACCGGAGACCGCACCAGCCCATAGGCCAGATCGGCTTCAGTGCTTGTAAAGCGCAGGCCCTGGTATCCCCGGTCGTCAATCTCCTCATAGGTTTTTTTCCCGTCGTCCGTGACGCGGGGGACGTTCGGCGCGGCCTTATAGCCTCTATGCACGAAGCCCTCGTGATAGACGTTGATGGCGAAATTTTCGTAGACACTTTTCCAGTTGCTTTCGATCACCGCCCGCTCGATAAAGACTTGGTCCCCCTCTTTGGTCAGGCCGGGCTTTATGTCGGACAGATCCATGTCACGGTACAAATCCTCCACCGGGGCAATGTAGTCGGCAAAGGGGCAGGCGTCGCCGCTCAGGTTCACGAAAACGGTGTTGTTCCAAACACAGCTCCGCACCTCCTTCAAATCCGCATCCCGGTCCGGCAGCCCGTGGGGCCCCTTCGTCCCGTCAAAGAGCGTGGCGTCACGCAGCGTGCCGTCAAGGTTCCAAACCCATCCGTGGTATTGCCCGACAATCCGGCCCAACCCCTTGGCGTCGCCGAAGACGGCCTTGCTGCCATCATGGGGACAAACGTTGTGAAAGACACGAAGCCTGCCGGCCTCGTCGCGGACCATGACCAGTGGTAGGTGGCCCAGGACGGTCAGAGGATGTGCGTCACCAGGGTACTCGGCCTCGGAGGCAAAACCGATGCTCATCCAGGTCTTTGAAAACAAATTCTCGGTTTCAAGCCGAAAGAAGTCACCCGAGGTATACGCGATGTTGGGCAGCCAGTAAGAATTCTCCAGGGGAGCTCGAACCTTGGCGATTTGGTTTTCGGTCAGCAGTTGAGACAGCTTTCTCATCTTTCACTTCCTGGCAAGTGGCAATCAATGAAGGGAGTGCGGTAAGGACGGCGGCGCGACGTTTTTTAAGGTCCGGCCCGTCATGGGCCTTCGGTTTCCCGGGTTGGGGCTGGCCGCTCCGCGCGGGGGCCGGGCAATCCGCAGACCATCTTGGAAAGCCGGCTTTGCGGATCGGCGAGCTCGAAAATGATCGAAAAATGGTGGTGCTTTTCAAACTCTTCAAAGGTCACGGCAACCTGCCGCTTCTGCCATGCCGTGGCCAAAAGGCGGGAACTGCGCCGGTACTCCTGAGTCTCTTCGGCGCCGACGACAACCGTCACCGGACAGTTGACCTGCGGCGTCA
Source organism: Kiloniellaceae bacterium (assembly GCA_028280915.1). Classification (GTDB taxonomy): domain Bacteria; phylum Pseudomonadota; class Alphaproteobacteria; order Kiloniellales; family Kiloniellaceae; genus JANQKX01. The sequence continues at coordinate 19,662 of JANQKX010000135.1, read as the reverse complement.
GCCGGTAGGGGCTGAGCGTTGCCACCTCATCCGCGTTGAGATCCAATCCGTAGTCATCCCGCAGGTGACGGCAAAGCCGGATGGGCTCCAGGTCGAAGAGCCCGCCGATCAGCGTCGCCGACCGAATGGGCGCGCGCGCGTACCCCCGCGTCCCCCAATCGGTCGTCAAGAGCATGGCGGCCAGCTGGCCGCCGGCGGAATGGCCGGACACCGAGATCTGCGCCGGATCACCACCATAGTCGGCGATATTGTCCACCGTCCAGGCGAAGGCCTTGCGGACCTGTTCGACGATTATCCCCACCCGGATATCGCGGCCGATATCATAGGTCGGCAGTACAAGCGTGACGTCATTCCCGACGACCCCTAGGGACACGAAGCGCCAAAGGGCCATATCCCCGGAACGCCAATAACCGCCATGAACATAGATGACAACTGGCGCCATCGTTGACGGGGCTGGAAAGATATCCAAACGTTCATTGGGGCTGTCGCCGTAGGGGATGTTGTAGCGCGCACCCGTGAAAGTCCGCCTGGCGCGCGCGGACGAGGATTTGTATTTGGGTTCGTACTTATCCCATTCATCGCGCTCGCCGATACAGAACTGGAGATCCAGGGCCGCCGCGTCATAGTGCATGAAAATCTTGTCGGACATTTTCATCTCCGGGAATCGATGTAGCTTCGCGCGATCCGGGCCAGCCGAGACCGCCCGAAGCTGCTGTCGTGCCCGGCATGCACGGTGTTGACCGGCAGCTTCATAAGACGTTCCATGGTGGCGATGTAAACGGTGACGTCACTTTCCGGCAGTTCATCAAGCAGCGGCCCGTCGTAAATGGCGTCACCGGAAAAAAGCGTGCCGCTGCGCGCATCCCAAAGACCGATGCTGCCGGGCGAGTGTCCCGGCAGATGCAGCACTTCAAAGGTCTTGTCGCCCAAATCGATGACGTCGCCCTCTTCCACCAGCCAAGTCGGCGATGCGCCCCTTTGTTCCCACGCCTCGACCGGAAAACCCTCATGGGGCAGTGCCGTGATGAGATACTCGGAGCGGAGGCCGTATCCGACCCGGTCCAGGTAGCTCCGGAAGGATGCCGGGATGTGGTCGACGCGCAGGGACTTGGCGGTATCGGCCACAAAAGACTCTCTTTCCGCGGCGTGGGCAACCCGTGTTTCGAACTCGTGGAAACAACCCGTGTGGTCGTAGTGGGAATGGGTCGCGAAGGCGATCGTCTGCTGGCCGAACAGATCGCCGGCGGCCTGCCGCAGGCTGCATATGCCCATGCCTGAATCAATCAGCAGATCCCGGTCCCTGCCGCGAATGTGCCAGATGTTGCATCTGTCCAACGGCACAACGTGAGGCTCCCATAACAGGGTGATATCCGGGTCGATCCGACGCCTTTCAAACCATGTGCCGGCCACGCGAAGTGTCATGTGACGGCGGCCCAAAACAGGGCACACACCCCATGGCGGGGGCAATTCCGGCAATTCCCAGGAACGATGCGCGTCACCTTTTTGATTCCTTCTCAGCAAAGGGAAGAATTCCGATTAAAATAACGTATTTTCCTGTAGTTCAAAATTAGATACTATCGAGAAAATCGATAAATCGATAAATCGAGAGATCAAATGGCAAATGCCGAGCAACTTGAAGCCTTTGTCACCACCGCGAGGATGGGGTCGTTCTCCGCGGCGGCACGTCACCTGGGCAAAGCCCAGTCGACCATTAGCAGCGCGGTGATCAATCTGGAAATCGACATCGGCTTTGACCTCTTCGACCGCAGCACGCGCAATCCAACCCTGACCGAGGCGGGGTCTTCTTTGCTGGCGGACGCGGAGTACATCCTCAGAAGCCACGGTCAGTTCACCGCACATGCCACAGCCCTCGGCGCGCATTCGGAAACCCACCTCTGTGTGGCGATCGACCAAAGCGTTTGGTCGCCCTCCCTCCTGCCGATTCTCTCGGACTTCGAAAGCAGGTTTCCCTTTGTGACCCTGGAACTGTTGGACCCGGGAAGCAGCGATGCCGGACAACTGGTGCGAGACGGCCGGGCCGACATGGGCGTCATGATCGCGCCGGAAACCTTGCCGAAGGGATTTCATTTTCGAGGCATCGGCCATTCGCAACTGATCACGGTGTGCAGTCCGGATTACCCGCTCGTCCCGCTGCAGCCGCTGACGGAACTCACGTTGAGCCAGTTCAGGCAGCTCATTCCGCACAGTCGAAATCCCGATGACGACAGCCATCTAAAGCGCAAGCTCAGCCCGCGTGTCTGGCTCCTCGAAAGTCCACACGTCACCGTCGATCTGGTCTGCGCGGGCATTGGCTGGGCCCGCTTAAACAGCGCCGTCGTCGACGAAGAGCTGTCGGCGCAAAAGCTTGTCGCCCTGGAGCTGGCTTTTGAAAAGGCGGATGTTTTGCAGGGGATTGATCTTGTCTGGTCTCAGACCCGGCATCTTGGCCCGGCCGGTCACTGGCTGCTCCAGCGGCTTCAAGGGATGGCCGCGCGGGGCCCATAGACGAGACGAGCGCCCGTGTCGGGAAAAGTCAAACCTGATGCCCCGCGTTGTTTCCGGTGGAGGGGCGCAAACCCTTCCCCGCCGTCAAAAGTGAGTCCCACAAGCGGATACCGTGGCGGCGTCCTGCTGTTTCAGACCCGATCATGCGGGTTCACACACTGTGTGTTTAGGCGTTGTGGGCCCGGCGCAGGCAGTCGAGGAATTCAAGCACCAATCGAGACGGCTTGGGGGTCAGGCGCACGATAGCGGCGTGCTCGCTTTGATACTTGAAAAAATCCGGGCGCAGGCGGCGCATGATGCCCCGCTCCTCGAAGCTCCTGGCATAGTGATCGGGCAAAAAGCCGATGTAGCGCCCCGAGAGCACGAGGGCGGCCAAGGCCTCCTCGTCATAAACATCCGCGTTGCGTTTTAGTTTGAAGCTATGGCTGTTGGTCATGTTCGGCGAATGAAAACCGATGCCGGCATACTTGCTCTGCTGGATGTCATGGCGCGAGATCCGGCCCGCGGCCCGATCGAACAAAGTATGCCCTTCACCGCAATAAAGGTACATCTGCTCTTTATACAACGGACAGTACCGCAGGCTGCTGGACTGGCGATGGGTGGGGACGATGGCCAGGTCGAATTGACCCGTGAGCACGCCGTTTTCGATTACGTTGACCGCCACGGCATGAACCTCGATGCTCACGGCCGGGGCGATTTCATCGAAGAGGGCAATGGCCTGGGGCAGGTGCGCCCGGGGATTGGTGATCGTCTTGTCGAAGAGGGCAAATGACAAATGGCCGGAGAGCCGTTGATGCACTTTGTCGATATCCGACTGAAAGCTGTTGATGGCGGACATGAGACGGGTCGAGGCCTCAAGGACCTGCTCGCCCTCGGGCGTCAGGGAAAAGCCCCCCGGCCCCCGGTCGCAGAGTTTGACCGCCAAGCGCAGCTCCAGGTCGCTCAAATGCCGACTGATGGTGGAGCGACCGATGTTCAGTTCTAGTTCCGCCGCCGTCACGCCGCCGCAAGCGGCGACCGCGCGAAACACCCGGAGCAGCCGAATATCAATGTCGCTCACGCGACCCAGAAAGGCTTTTTGCCGCATGATCAATGTTTCATGTTTATGAAACCAAGAATACAAGTTTCAGCATATGCGAAACATAATTCCAGTGCTAGCGTCTTTTATCCGGTGCAAAGAGCCAACGCGGGCGCAAAACAAGCCGACCCGCACCTAATCGAGCCAAAAAAAGCGCCGGATGGGGAGGTGTCGATCGGCCAGGTCCAGCCCAAGCTTTACGACTATGTTCGCGGCGAGCAAACGCCGTTGGCAAAAAGCCCCTCGTGGATAAAACCTGTGGATAAAACCTGAAGTGATCACAAATAGGAGAGCGATACGATGAAATTGAAAAAAGCTTTAATGGCCGCGGGCTTCGCCATGGCCATATCCGGGCCGGTCGCGGCCCAGGCAGCCGACGTGGTGATTGGGGTGCCGAACTGGCCGTCGGTCGCGGCGACCGCCAACGTCTTGAAGGTCGTCATCGAACAGAACCTGGGTCTTGAAGTGGAGCTGCAGAACGGCACCAACCCCATCGTGTTTGAAGCGATGGACAAGGGGTCCATGCATGCGCATCCGGAAGTGTGGATGCCCAACCAGCAGAACCTGCACGATACCTATGTGAAGGACAAGGGCACGGTCGCGGCCAATCCGAACGGCGTCGAGGCTTTCCAGGGCATGTGCGTTCCAAAGGCTTTTGCCGACGAACACAACATCACCTCCATCGACGACCTTTCCAATCCGGAAGTCGCGGCCTTGTTCGATACCAATGGCGACGGCAAGGGTGAACTCTGGATCGGCGCACCCGGCTGGGCCTCCACCAATGTGGAGAAGGTCCGGGCCAAGTCCTATGGCTATGACCAGACCTTCGAGCTGACCGAAAGCGACGAGACCTTGGCCTATGCGAACCTGGACAACGCGGTCAAGGGCAATAAGCCCTGGGTCGGGTTCTGCTACACGCCTCACTATGTCTTCGTGCTGCATGACCTGCAGATCCTCGAAGAGCCGCCCTATGACGCGGCCAAGTGGAACGTGATTCAGCCGACCGACGATCCGGCCTGGCTGGAGAAATCGGAAGCCGGCATGGCTTGGGACACGGCCTATCTGCACCTGCACTATGCCAAGGCCATTGAAGACAGCCATCCGGAAGTGGCGACGCTGTTCAAGAACATGAAGCTGGACACCGATACGGTCTCGGCCATGACCTACGCGCTCGTCATCGACAAAAAAGACCCGGCGGAATACGCCAATGAATGGGTCAGCGAAAACGAGGACGTGGTTCTTGGTTGGCTGACTGAATAAAGCTCGCAAAACCGGCCGCCCGCATCCCGCAGGCGGCCGGTCTCTTTTCCAGAAAGGAGACGACGGCATGGAAGAGATCGTCGTAGACTTACAGGGGGTCTGGAAGATCTTCGGTGCCCGCTCGCAAGAAGCGATGGCGGCGGTTAAAAGCGAAGGTATCGGCAAGCCTGAGGTTTTGGAACGTTTTGCCTGTGTCGTGGGGGTACAGGACGCGACCTTTCAGGTCCAACGGGGCGAGATCTTTTGCATCATGGGGCTGTCGGGTTCCGGCAAATCCACCTTGGTGCGCCATATCAATCGCCTGATCGAACCCACGTCCGGTGTGATCAATGTATTGGGCCGGGACATTTCGTCCCTCAAGGAAGCCGAACTCCGGGAAGTTCGGGCCCGCCAGATCGGCATGGTGTTCCAGCACATGGCCTTGTTGCCGCACCGGTCGGTTCGGGACAACGTGGGCTATCCCTTGGAGATCCGGGGGGTTCCCAAGTCCAAACGCTGGGCGGTGTCCGACCACACCCTGGAACTGGTGAACCTGGTCGGCTATGAGGACCGCCTGCCGCGGGAGCTGTCCGGCGGCATGCAGCAGCGGGTCGGCATCGCGCGGGCCTTGGCCTCGGACCCGGAAGTGCTGTTGATGGACGAGCCCTTTTCGGCGCTCGATCCCCTCATCCGCCTGCAGTTGCAAGATCAGTTCAAGGCGCTGGTGGCCCATCTCAAAAAGACCACGCTCTTCATCACCCACGATCTGGACGAGGCGATCCGCATCGGCCACCGCATCGCCATCATGAAAGACGGTGTGATCGTGCAGATCGGCTCGCCCGAGGAAATCGTCATGAATCCCGCCGACGACTACGTGCGCGAGTTCGTGCAGGGCATCTCGAAGCTCAAGCTGGTCAAGGCCCACTCCATCGTGGAGCCTCTGTCCAAATATAGCGGATCGCTCGACGGCGCGCCGCGGGCCGACGAAGGGGCCGATCTGGATCAGCTCATCGACCTTGCGGTGGGCACCGATCTGCCCGTGGTCATCACGGCCGGCGACAAAGAGATCGGCATTGTCACCAAGCCGCGTCTGCTGCGCGGCATCCAGGGAGGTAAGGAATGAGCGTCGAAACAACAGAGGTTGGCATCGTCGCCGCCTCGGATGTGGAAATCGACACCGAAGCTCTCGACGCGTCGATCCGCGAATTCGCCGAAACCAATGGCGACTATTATGTGGGTGCTTTTCACAAGATTCACTCCGCCACCGGGCTGCCGCCCAATACCTTCAACATCGCCGCCGCGGTGCTGGGGCCCTTGTGGGCCGGTGCGCGGGCGGTCTGGGGCATGTTCTGGGGTTTCTTGATCCTGGAAATGATCGCCTGGGTGCAGATCGGCCGCGGCCTCTGGGGCGACCCGGGCGCCGAGTTCGTGGAACGGGCGGAAAAACAGCGCGAGCGCGCCGCCGAGTTCATCGAACGGGCGACCGCCGCGAAAGAGGCAGGTGAAGACCCGACCCGATTTGAAAAACTGGCCGACAACATCACCAAGGCGGCCGAAAAAAGCGAGGCCCAGGCTGCCGCCTTGAACGCCGAGGGGCTGCAGATCCTGCTGACGGGCCTGGGATTTTTACTGCTGTTCAAGCTGGCTCAAGGCTTCTACGCGAACGTTGCCTATGAAAAGCAATATTCCAAATGGCGGATTGACCAAAAATCGGTGGAAAGCGGCCGCAAGCCCAAGAACGTGATTTTGGCGGTGGTGCTCCTGCTCCTGATCGCGCCGCTCACGATCTACAAGTTCACGGTCGACAGCCCCTTGGAGGTGTTGAACGCCTTCCCGGAAAAAGCCATCTCCCATGATGTTTTCGGCATGACCAACGAAACCATCTACACCGAAACGGCAACCTGGCTGGAAGCCCGCATCGACGCCGCCGCGCAGGCGGGCGCCGGCACCTTCGACAGCGTGACCGCCGGCGTGCGATCGGTCTTGGATGCCTTGACCATCGCCTTGATCGGCACACCTTGGCCGGTGGTGATGGTGGTGATCTGCGTGGTCGCCTGGCGCTCGGCGGGGCCGAGGGTCGCCATATTCACCGCAGCCGCCCTCGCCTACATCGCCCTTCTGGGTTATTGGGAGATCGCCATGGAAACGGTCGCCCTGGTGGGGGCATCGGTGTTGATCTGCGTGGTGATCGGCATTCCCCTTGGCATATGGTTCGGCAAGTCCATGCGGGCCTACAGGACGGCGGAGCCGGTCCTGGACCTCATGCAGACCCTGCCCGCCTTCGTTTATCTGATCCCGATCATCGCCTTTTTCGGCACCGGCAATCCGCCGGGGATCCTGGCCACGATCATTTTCGGCATGCCGCCGGTGATCCGCTTGACGGCACTGGGCATGCGCGGGGTGCCCGACAGCATCAAGGAAGCGGCGGTGGCCTTCGGTGCCTCCCGCCGGCAGCTGCTGAAGGACGTGGAGATCCCGCTCGCCTTGCCGTCGATCATGGCCGGCGTCAATCAGACCATTTTGATGTGCCTGTCCATGGTGGTCATCATCTCGCTGATCGGCGGCGGCGGGCTCGGGAAAGTCATCCTCGAGGCACTGCAGTACGCCGCCAAGGGTCCCGGCCTGCTGGGCGGCTTCGCCATCCTGTTCTGCGCCATGGTGATCGACCGGATCGTGCAAGGCGCCTTCAGGCGGGCGGATCAGAAGTAAGGGACTTAAGGGTTGCGGCAATCGGCGAGCCCGGCGCACCGCACGGGCCGGGCTCGCCGTGCGAAGCGCAGCTAAGCAGTAACTTAGTAAAGAGAAAGCGGCTCAGGAGATGGGTCGGGGAGAAACCGAGTGATAGAGCATTTGAAAAAACCGCAAGGCGCCGCGGAAGAACAAGACGAGAAAGTCCGGCAAACCGTCGAGAGCATGTTGGCGGACATCGAAAATCGCGGCGAGGCGGCGGTGCGGTTTTATGCCGAGAAACTGGACGGCTGGACCGGTGACTTTGTATTGAGCGCGGAAAAGAAAGCGCAACTCATTGCCCAGGTGCCCCAGCAGGTGCGCGATGACATTCAGTTCGCCCACGACCAGGTGCGCCAGTTCGCCGAGGCGCAAAAGGACAGCCTGCAGGAATTCGAGATCGAGACCCGGCCCGGCGTGCGGCTTGGCCAGCGGGTCCTGCCGGTGCAATGCGCGGGCTGCTACGTGCCCGGCGGCCGTTATGCCCACGCCGCCTCGGCCATCATGAGCGTGGCCACCGCCAAGGTCGCCGGCGTGGAGTTCATCGTGGCCTGCTCCCCGCCCCGGGGCGATAGCATCAATCCGGCGGTCACCTATGCCATGGACCTGGCCGGGGCCGATGTGATCTTGGAGATGGGCGGCGTGCACGCCGTGGCCAGCATGGCCATGGGGCTTTTCACCGGCCGTGAGGCCGACATCATCGTCGGGCCGGGCAACGCCTATGTGGCCGAGGCCAAGCGCATCCTCTTCGGCCGGGTGGGCATTGACGTCTTCGCCGGACCGACCGAATCGGCGATCATCGCCGATGACAGCGCGGATCCCATGACCGTCGCCGTGGATCTGGCGTCACAGGCCGAGCACGGACCCAACTCGCCGGTTTGGCTGTTCACCACCTCGCCGGGGCTCGGCGCGGCGGTGGCGGCGCTCATGCCGAAGGTCGCACAAGACATGCCGAACGCCGACGTGGTGCTGGCGGCCTGGCGTGATTGGGGCGAGATCTATGTTTGCGACACCCGCGAGGAGGCCGTGGAGATCAGCGATCACTATGCCCCCGAACACCTGCAGATCATCGCCGCCGAACTGCCCTGGTGGAAAGCCAACCTCAAGAATTATGGCTCCCTGTTCCTGGGCGAAGGCAGCACCGTCTCTCACGGTGACAAATGCTCGGGCACCAACCATATCCTGCCCACCAAACGGGCCGGCCGTTACAGCGGCGGACTGAACGTGCACAAGTTCATGAAGGTGCTGACCTATCAGCACCTGGATCAGCAGGCAAACCGGGACTTCAGCGCCGTCGCCTCCCGCCTTTCCCGAGTGGAAGGCATGGAAGGTCACGCCCGGGCGTGCGATTGGCGCCTGCGCAAGTATTTTCCCGACGAGCAATGGCCCTTCGAAGTCTACGATCAGGCCCGCTACGATTAGAGTCGCGCTCATGGTCGTGCGTTGGCCGGCTCACCCCACGGCTTTAGGCCAGATCAAAAAGGCGATCACCAGGCCCCAGACCACCGCCCAAAAGAGCCAGGTGGCGGTGGGGTGGGCTGCTTGCCATTCCAGAATGCGTTTGTGAAGGCTCACCGGAAAAGTTCCTGTTCAGTGGGGCCACAAGCTAAAAAAAGCCTATCCCGGCGGCGGAAAGGCCTCATTGAGCTTGATCAATTTTTCGTACCAAACCCTCATTGACCCGCGTCCAGCGACTCCCTAAGTTTCTCTTATCACCTGAGTCGAACCTTGACCGCCCGGAGGTGACGGGCCGGTTTGACCAGCGAACAATGGGCGGCCAACAGCCCAATTCCACTTGCGACCTGGCGAAAGAGTTCAAGGCTTGTGTGCCAAGCCATGATGTCTGCTGTACGAATCCAGGGCTGCGGAAATGCGGTTTAATCGTGACACCATAACGCTTCGACCTCGGCGCCGCGTCCTAATAGCAATCTTGTTCGCATGAGGAGGAACGCCATGCAAAAATCCACCCGGTCCCGCCGCACCCCGGCTGCCAAGCCCGCCGCCGCCAAGCAAACTCGGGCACAAAGCGCCCCGGTGCAAAAAGCCGATCCAGTGCCAAAAACCAACTCAGCGCCAAAAACCACCCCACAGGCGCCCGTGGCGCAGCGGGCGGCCGTCAACAGCGACGCCATGACCGCCTTCGCCAACGCCATGCAGGCCTATAGCAATGGTATCGTCGCCTATAACGGGGAAATGATGAGCTTTCTCAACAGCCGCCTGCAGCACGACGCGGATCTGGGCCAGGCTCTCTCCCACTGCCATACCTGGTCCGATGCCATGCAGGTACAGCAGGATTGGGCCCAGCAGACCCTGCAGGAATATGTGGCCCATGCCGGCCGCATGACCGAGATGGCCTCCAATCTGGCCAAGGACGGCCTGGAGCCGGTTTACCAGACCGCCGGACACCTCATGACCCAGCTGCACAAGACCGGCGACTCCGATTAAGCACCATAAAGGCCGCGGGAGGGTCGTGCCCCTGATTTAGACCGGGTTTTGCTTCAGGGGCGCCGGTGCTGTTTGTCTTCTCCGGCGGGATCGTTTCTGGCGGGGTCTTTTTTGTCTGGCTTGAAATAGATCCAAATGAGCAAGCCGATGAAGGCAAAGACCTCAATGTTCATGATGGTGTCCAGCCAGGCGCTGATGGTGCCGTCAGTCATGGGAAACACTCATGGGGACGGCCTCCGGTTTTAACGCGCCCTTTTCCGCCTTGAGGGCCTTGAGCAGGCAAATCACCAGCAGCAGGACGATAAAGACGAAGGGCAGCGCCCCCAGGGCGATGATGGACTTCACCGCGTCGATACTTCCCGAGAGGATCATCACCAGGCCCAGGGCCCCCAGCACCACGCCCCAGCTGAGCTTGACCCGGGCGCTGGGGTTAAGATCGCCGCCGGTGGAAAACATGCCCAGCACAAAGGCGGCGCTGACCACGCTGGTGACGATGAACAAAAACGCCGCCACCACCACGGCACCCATGGTGAGCCAGGGCAGCGGGAACTGATTCAGGACAAAAAAGGTCACGCCGCTCACGTTGTCCCGAACGCTCTCCAGAATGGGCACGTTTAGGCGCAGGTGGTCGAAAAAACCGACCCCGCCAAAGACGCCGAACCACAAGATGGAAAAGGCGGTGGGTACCAGGATCACGCCGCAGAGGAATTCGCGGATGGTACGGCCCCGTGAAATACGGGCGATGAAGACGCCCACAAAGGGCGCCCAGGCCAGCCACCACACCATGTAGGTCAGGGTCCAGGACTGAAACCAGTCGCCGACCCGGTCATCCAGATAAGCGAAGGTGCGAAAGCCGTGGGTAAAGGCCCCGCCCAGATACTCGCCCAGGGCCTGCACGATCCCGCCCATGAGGAAATGGGTCGGCCCGGCCAGAAGGATGAAGACCATCAGGCCGCAGGCCACGGCCATGGCCGTGTTGGACAGGATCGCCATGCCGCTGCTCAAATCAACCATCAAGGGCACCACGTAAGATGCGCAGAGCACGGCGAAGATGATCAGAGCCAGGCCGAGCCCCGTGCCCTGGAGCCCGAACAAGGCGTCGATGCCTTCCTTGACCTGAAACACCCCCATGGCGACGGAGCCACCCAGGCCGATGGCAATGGCGACGATGGCCAGCAGATCACTCATCCAGCCCACGGCCCGCACCAGCCAGCCCCGGCCCAAGACGTGCAGCAATGGCGCGCTGACCAGGCTGGGGCAGCCCAGGCGGAAGCCGAAATAGGCGATGACCAGCCCGGTCAGGGCATAGATGGCCCAGGCGTGAAAGCCCCAGTGAAAATTGGTCAGGAAGAGGGCGATGTCGGCGGCCTGGCGCGGATCTTCGTAGTCGTCCACGATCATGTAGTGGGTCAAGGGCTCGGCCGTGCCCCAATAAAGCAGGCCCACCCCCATGCCGGCGGCGAACAGCATGGTGAGCCAGGACACGGTGCCGAACTCCGGTTCGTCCCCGTCCCGCCCCAGCTTAATCCTGCCATAGGGCGAGACCGCCAGCGCCAGGCTGACCAGCAGCAAAAAACTGATGGTGAGCATGATGAACCAGGCCCGGCTGGTGAATTGGATCTCCACCAGCCTGGCGGCCGTGGCGGCCAGCCCGGCCGTATCCACGATGCCCCAAACCGCGATCGCTCCCGTCACCACAAGCGCGGTCAGCAACAACGGATTTTTGAACACCGATCCCCCTCCCCCCAATGAGAAACTTTGCACCTCGTCGTTCCAGACTGAACCCTTTACGGGCGCGGCGCAAGCGGGGGAAAGACTTTGGACCTGATCCGAGGCGCCCGGTCTGACAGAGTGCTGCGGCGCTCCCTGTATACCTCATAGGCCGTGGCCGGTGCCCGCTATCTGAGCAGCTTTGCCAGCGCTTCCCCCGCTTCGCCGATGTGTTTGGTGAGGCAGTCCACGGCGGCGGCCTCGTCCCGCGCCCGGCAGGCCTTGAGCAGTTCATGATGCTCCCGGTGGGACTTGGCGGCGTAGTCCAGCCCGGCAATGGCCAAGCGCAGGTAGCGGTCGGCCGCGTGCCCCAGCACGTCGATGTGGGCCAATAGCCGGGGCCAACAGGCCGGCTCGTAAAGGCAGCGGTGGAACGCCGTGTTGAGCTCGCCGAACCGGCCGAGCGGTGCCTCTTCGATTTGCGCCTGGATCTCCTCGGCCGCGTCGATTTGCCGGTTGCTCAGTTCCGGAAGGGCAACCTTGAGGGCCAGGGTCTCGGCGGCGACACGCATGGCGTAGATCTCCAGCATGTCCGCCTTGCTGAGCGGCGCCACCCGTGCGGTCTTGTTGGGATCGAAGATGACCAGGCCTTCCGCTTCCAAAAGCCGCAAGGCCTCGCGCACGGGGATGCGGCTGACCTGATACCGTTCGGCCAGGGACTCCTGGCCCAGTTTGGCCTCGGGCGGCAGATCACCCGAGATAATCTGTCCGCGCAGATCCAGGGCGATTTCGGCCGCCCGCTTGCCCCGCGCCTTGGCTGAATCGGCGTCCTTTGTCTGTGCCGGCCGGAAGTGGGAGTTTTCTTTACTCATTCCCCATCATAGGCGACGGAGATTGTTGACAGAAATTCTTTTTTGTCGCCAAATTGAAAAATTGGATACAACTTTTTCAGATTGTCATGAGGGCTTCTGTTGTCATTTCCGCCTTGGTGGCGGTCCTGGTGGGCTTTGGCGGCTCCATCGCCATCATTTTGGCGGCCGCCGCGGCGCTTCAGGCCACGCCGGCACAAACGTCGTCGTGGATCGCCGTTTTGTGTATCTGCATGATGGCCACCACGGCGATTTTGAGCTGGCGCCACCGCCAGCCCATCGTCACCGCCTGGTCCACGCCCGGCGCCGCCTTGATCGCGGCCACCAGCGGCATCGCCATGCCCGAGGCGGTGGGCGCCTTTTTCCTCGCGGCGGCGCTGATCCTGGCCACCGCGCTCTTTCGCCCGGTCAACGATGCCCTGCAACGCATCCCCAGTTCGATCGCCTCGGCCATGTTGGCGGGGGTTTTGTTTGCCTTTGTGGTCGCCGTTTTTGACCACCTGCAGGACGCGCCGGCCCTGGTGCTGCCGCTGATCGTGGTCTTTGCCGTCATTCGGCTATTTTCCCCGGCCTGGGCGGTCTTGGCCGTACTGGCACTGGGCATCGCCCTTTCCTACGGCCTGGGTATGACCAGTCCTCTGGGCAACCTTAGCATCTCCAGCTTTGTCTGGGTGGCGCCACGCTTTGATCCCGCGGTGATGATCGGGGTGGGCATTCCCCTCTACCTGGTCACCATGGCGTCGCAAAACCTGCCGGGCTTTGCCGTCTTGCAAGCGGCCGGCTATACGCCGCCCAGCCGCTCCGTCCTCACGGTGACCGGTCTGGCTTCCCTCTTGAGCGCCCCTTTTGGAGCGCATACCACCAGCCTGGCGGCGATTACCGCCTCCCTCTGCACCGGGCCCGATGCCCATTCGGACAAGGACAAGCGCTGGCTGACGGGGCCCTTTTATGCCCTGGGTTATGCGGTGCTGGCGGTTTTCGGCGCTTCGGTGGTGACCCTCTTCGCCAGCTTTCCCGAAGCCCTCATCGCCGCGGTCGCTGGCATCGCCTTGACGGGCCCCTTTGTGGGCGCCTTGCGCGCCGGCATGGCCGCCGAGGGCGACCGCTTCCCGGCGGCGGCCACCTTCGTGGTCACCGCTTCGGGCTACAGCGCTTTTGGCATCGGCGCGGCCTTTTGGGGATTGCTGGCGGGCCTGGCCCTCTGGGGCCTGCCCCAACTGTGGCGGTCAAGGGCCGCATGACGACCGCTCTCACCGTTCAAGCGTCGTTCAGGGGGCCAACCGGCCCTTGTGAACTTTCATCGCCTAACGGCGGAGAGCTCAACTGAAGCGGGACCAGGCCTTGGTGAAGCCCTCGGCGATATCGTTCCAGGCGGTTTCCATGTTGGCGCGGTGCTTTTCCCAATCTTCGGAATGGGTCTGGATCGCGCTTTGGATTTTATCCTGGGCCGCTTCCGCCTGTTTGGTCATCTCGGCCAACTGTTCCTCGTAGCGGGCCTTCATATCGTCGGAGGCGTCTTTGATCTGCACTTCGGCCTTGGAAATCTGCCCGTTCCATTCATCCAGGCGGGCTTTCAGCATTTCCACGTATTGGTCCCGATTCATAACGTCTTTCTCCTCATCCGCGGGGTCAGGGATCTTTTGCATATAAGCACCCCTATTGGATGTAAAAGGTCAGGGCGCCGGAATAAATCGGCGGGAAGTTGAGGAGTCAAATGGAGGAACCAGTGCAGTCGTCCCCTTCCCGTTGATCGTGCGAGGAAAGTCGGGCAAAGAAAAGACCTACCTTGGTGAATGTGTTTGTCCCGATGAAAAGCGTGATCTCGCCCATCTGTATCAAAATTGATCTGTCGACCAGCGAACGAAACGCTGAAGCGGCGAAAAAACTGCTGGTTAGCCTCAGGGCCCAATACGACCTGGCCAGGTTTGAATTCACCCAGGAGGTTAGAATTGCGCCAAACGAAGTTCCACACAGCCATCCCATATTGACGTTGAATACGCTGGAAGTCGGAAATCCAAAGAGATTTCTGAGCACATACCTCCATGAGCAAATCCACTGGTACCTGAGCGATCATTGCAAAGCCGAGTTGCCCAATGCCATCGACGCGCTGAAGGTTCGGTATCCCAAGGTCCCTTCCCCAGTGTCACAGCGCGCCCGTGACGTCTATTCGATCTACCTACATCTGGCGGTAAACTGGTTGGAGATTGAAGCAACCAGCAGCTTGATCGGTCGTGAGGCCACTCTTCGGTTGTTTGATGACCCATCTGTTTATCGATGGATCTATCGGACAGTAATTGAGGACTGGGAGGCGATTGGTTCGCTGCTTGCAAAGACAAATGTGGCGCCTATGACCGACGCGCGTTTGCTCCCATCCTCAGACTGAGAATTTTTCTTGCTGTATTTGGTCTGGACTGCCCCCATGACGGTGCCCTTTTTGGCCGATTGACAGGCGAGTCTTGGCGCGCAAGATTTAGTGGCATGGGGGTGGAGGATTCGTTGTTTCCAAGAATTAAGATCTGCTGCATTTCCTCGCTTGAGGAGGCCGAACTGGCCATTGCCCTGGGCGCCGATGCGCTCGGGCTGGTCGCGGACATGCCCTCGGGCCCCGGGGTGATCGACGACGATGTGGCCAGGGACATCGCCGAGATCGTACCGCCGCCCATTGCCACCTTTTTGCTGACCCAGCGCAGCCGGGCCCAGGATATCGCCGATCACGTGCGCCATTGCGGCACCTCGACGGTGCAGATCGTGCGCCACATCGACCCCCGGGAACACGAAGACCTGAAGCGCCTGCTGCCCGAGGGGGTGCGCCGGGTGCAGGTGATCCACGTGGAAGGCATGGATGCCCTGGACCTGATCCCCCTTTATGCCCCGCACGTGCACGCCTTTCTGCTGGATTCGGGTCGCCCCTCCATGACGGTGGCCGAGTTGGGCGGCACCGGGCGGGTGCACGACTGGCGTATCTCGGCGGAATTTGTCAAACGCTCGCCCAAGCCGGTCTTCCTGGCCGGCGGGCTCAATCCCGGCAACATTGTGGAGGCGGTGCGCCGGGTCAATCCCTTTGGCGTGGACCTGTGCAACGGGGTACGCGATGAAGGCGGTCTCTCCAAGCAAAAGCTGGAAAGCTTCATGACCAACCTGCGGACAGCCGCCCCGGTTCAGCCCTTTTGGTCCGGGCGCTATTTTTCGTAAGGCAGGGCCGTGGCGGCAGGCGCGTCGGCTTGATTGCGATCAATGGCCAAAACCGCAAAGTCACTCACGGTCCGCTCCGCGATGCCAATTCGGCGGTCTCAAAACGAAGCGCCGAGGGTTTCAAAATAAAGCGACTTCGCCGCCTCGACTTGAACATCACTGGCCCACTGGATCTGCGCCCGCGCCGGATCGTCGACGATGAAGGTCTCCCCCGCCGCGGCCCCGTCGAGGCGAACCATCACGCCATGACGCTCGAAGGTGAAAAGTTCCGGCCGGATGATGGAGATCACCGCCAAGGCATCATGCATGTAGGCGCCGTAAAACCCGTCGTTCCATTCGTGGAACTCAAAATAGAACTTGGCCGCGTCCTTTAGGAAACCACCCAGGACCGGTGCCGCCTCGGCCAGTTTATCGAAATCCTCGGGCTGGCAGGTCACCGAGTGAGTTACGTCCAGACCGATCAGTTTGACGTCCCAACCGGCGGCAAAAACCTGATCGGCCGCATGGGGGTCCTGCCAGATGTTGGCCTCCGCATAGTCCGAGACATTGCCGCCCACACGCAGGCTGCCGCCCATGACATGCACGGCCCTGACCTTTTGGGCAATACCGGGATCCAGGTCCAGCGCCAGGGCCAGGTTGGTCAGAGGGCCGACCGGACAAAGCACCAGCTCCCCCGGGTGGGCATTGGCCATGTCGCAAATGAAGGCCGCGGCGCTGCGACCATCGGCCTGATGGCGCGGGATGATGGGCGGCAGATGGCCGAAGCCTTCAATCCCGTGCACATGGGTGGCCGGTTCCCGGGGCGGCTGACCCAGGGGATGGGCGGCCCCACGAGCCACCGGCACCGGATGACGGGCCAGGTCGCTCAGCGCCAGGGCATTGCGCGTGGCCGTCTCCACTTTCACGTTGCCGAAAATGGAGGTCAGGCCGACAAGGTCGATTTGCGGGTGCTGACAGGCGAACAAAATCGCCATGGCATCATCGATACCCGGGTCCGTGTCGATGATGACCTTACTTTTCGTCAATACGCCGCCCCCTGACACAAAGTCCAGCTACAAAAGGAATTAGTGACACAAAACGGTCGCCGTTACCAAGCGTATCGCCACCCTTGAAAAGCCCCATTTGCGGCGGCGTTTATTCCTCCGCCTTTTCCTTGTCGCTGCCGCCGCCAAAGAGGCTGCCCAGGCCCTCGCCAATGGATTCCATGGCACCGCCAACCAGGCCTTTGGACTTTTCCTTCTGGGCGTCGGTGACCACCAGGTCGGCCGGCGCCTTGGTATCGGCGATCTTCTCGAACGCGGTCTCGCAAGGCGTCTTTTTGCTGCCCAGGATGTCGGCGCCGAACACCATGTCGACGGCGTTGATGGGGTTGACCAGTTCCAAGGCCTTGGAACTCAGCTTGCCCACGCCACCCACCGGATCGGGAATCACCGTGGGCGAGGCAATGGGCCCCACCACCAGGAAAGGCACCGCCAAGTCGGCCAGGGAAATGGAGCGGGTCGCGGTGCCCACGCTCATGTTCAAGGTCTCGTCCCGCAGGTCGATGGTGCCGTCGCCCGCCACGATGAGATCCTGGGAATCCAGCATGAAAACCGTGGGCGTGCCGATGCCCGTCTCAAAATCGATGCGGCCCACCAGGCAGTTGAAGGCGGCGTTGGACTTGCCGCCGAAGAGCGGCCCCAAGATGTCCCCGGTACCGAAGGTGAGCAGACCCAAGAAGCCGCTGTCCACCGTTCCCTTGCGGGAGACCCAGTCGGTACGACCGGTCAAGGTGCTGCCCAGCTGCCGGGGGCTGTTGCCGCTGGCCTTGAAATCCGTGTAGCCGTCCAGGGTCATATGCACCTGCTCGGACACCACCATGTCGAAGCTGTCCACTTCGATGGCCAGGCTCATTTGGGCCGGTTCCTGGGTGGCATCCACCTTGACCACGCCGTCCATGTCGCCGTTGTTCATGTTGAGCTTGAGGGGGTCCACGTTGAGGACCTTGTCCTTGAGCAGGATCCCGATATCCACCTTGCTCAAGGTCAGGTTTTCACTGACCTTGAAGCTATCGGCGACCACTTTCACATCGGCGTTGAGGGCGGCCAGCGCATCCAACGGCAAGGGATCATCCTTCAGCAGATAGTCCTTGGACGCGCTCTCGGTCTGGCCTTGGGTCCCATGGCTGGTCTCGTCCGACGCCTTGTTGCTGGGCTCGGTCACCTGCTCTTGCTGGGCGGGTTCTGCTTTCGCGTCCTCCTTACCGTCTTGCGGGGATTCCAGACTGTGAAGATCAAGCAGTTTCGAGGTGATGCTGGCCTTCAGGTCCATGGGCCGGCTGCCGTAGTCCAGGCGCACCTCCCCGACCATGTCGGAGGGGCCCACCTGGGCGGTCAGGCCATCCACGGTCAGGATCTCTCCCTCGCTCTTGATGACCGCTTTGGCCTGCACGGGCTCAAGGATCGGCAGCTCCTTGACAAAAACCCGGTACGCCTCGGTGCTGGGCGCATCGATCAAAAGGTCGAAGTTGAACACGGGGACCGTGGTCAGGCCGCTGATCTTGCCGTTGAGGTTTACATGGGTCTGGCCCAAGTCGGCGGTCAGGTCCACCGGCGCCTCGCGGCCGCGGGCCATGTCCGGCAAGGGACCGGTTTTGAGCTTCAGGTCCAAGGGCAACTCAACATGCCGCTCGCCCACCAGCAGGGTGGCCGTCACACCCACCTCCGGCGGATCGGTCACTCCCGGCAGGTCGAAGCGGATCTTGCCGTCCTTCAGACCGGCCACATCGGAGCCCGTCAGGGTGACCCCGGGCACCGCCAGTTCCCCGTCACCGGTCAGCTGGAGCACAAGGCTTCTGACCGACGCACCGGCGGTGGTCAGATCCAGATGACCCGTCACCCCTTCGGCGATGTCGATGCGGCCCTGGGTCTTTTCCTCCACCAAGGTGCCCTTGCCTGATACCAGATCCACCCGGGACTGGGCCTTAAGCCCCTCGTCCCCCGCCTCGGCGTTCAACTTGGCCTGCAGGTTGGCCGCTTCCACCCGAAACTCGGTCAGGTCAACGCTCAACTTGCCGTCTTGCAAGGCGCCCTTGACCGCCACCGGCCCGATTTCCAGATCGCTGTACAGCACTTTGACCAGGGTGAGGTCCACCACCCCATTGGCCGCTTTCAGCGGCGACAGATCCAGGGGCTCATCCGGCAGGAAGGCGAAGACGTCTTCGGCGACCGGCCCGTCCTCCGGCGCCGTTTCGGCCGTTTCGGGTTCTTCGGCCGCGGGCTCATCGGTCGCTTCAGAGGCCTCGGCCGCGCCGGTCTGCTCCGACGTATCCGCCGCCCCTTCGCCTTCGCGCAGCGCCGCGAGGAGCGTGTCAAGGTCCAACTGGTCCGACTGCAGAGTCACCGTCACATTGGGCACTGCGCCGGTGTTGTCCAGCTCCCCCTCGCCGGCCAGGGCGATGACGTTGCTGGTCACCTTTAGGTCCTTTATGGCGATCTTGTCGGGCCGTCCGTTGAGGTTCAGGGAGAGGTCCACGGGATCGCCGGTCCGCCCCGTTCCCGCGCTGCCGCCGAGCCAGGCCGCCATGGCCTGCAAGCCCGACGTCTTGAAGGTGATGTCCGCGTCCACCGGGTTGTCCGGGCCCGGCTCCCGCTTGGCGTCCAGGTTCAGGGAGGCCAGGGCCGAGGAGACCTGAGCGGTGAAGGTCCCGCCGCCTTCTTCGATAGCGCCTTCGGGCGTGCCCAAAGCGGTGAGTTCGATTTGTTGACCACGAAAAGTCACAGCGCCTTGCACCTGGGCCGGCCCGTTGGCCTCAGCCCGGGTCAGGCTGAGCTTGGCGTCGTTGACCAGGGCTTCGGGCGGATCGGACGCCTCCGGCGCCAGGCTCACGTCCAGCTGCATCTGCTGGCCGGTCTGGAT
>JANQKX010000674.1 GCA_028280915.1 Kiloniellaceae bacterium | reverse complement strand
GAAAAGCTGTAGGCCAAAGGCCGGGCTCAGTCCGACCACAACTTCGTTGTCCTTTTCGCCCAATTGCGCGGGACCAAGGATTTGGTAGGTGATGCGGGCTTCTTCCTCCTCCCGATAGGCGGCCTCGGTGCGCAGGACCTCGCGCTGGTCCAGGACGTCGCGGATGCGGTTGATCTCGCCCAGGCGGTCGGGGGTGAGGCGATAGCCGCTGCCCGGCCCGTCGTAGTGGTTGGGGTCGTTGACGGCGCTGAGGATCTGCTGGTCCCGGATCAGGGCCGAGGTCTGCAGGTAATCGCCGCCGACCCGGAGCTTCAGCAGGTAGAGCAAGCTTTCGGCTTCTTCCGTGAATCCCCGGGCGGCCAGGGCGCGGATCACATCCACCGCGGTGATGCCCTTTTCCTTGATGCTTTCGCTGATCTCGCTGGCCTGGCCGGCGGAATAGCTGGCGGTTTCCTCCGAGCCCGAGGCGGCCACCACGCTTTCGAGCATATCGTTGTCCGGCGCCCCCAGGTCCAGTTCCCGGAAAACCGCGGCCAGGGCCTCCACGGCCCGTCGGCGCAAGGCCAGGACCTGGCTTTCCTCCACCGGTGTCAGGCCGCCGTCGGCCTCGAAATCCCGCTGCAGGACCAGGTATTCCTCCATTTCCTCCCCGTTCAAAAGGGAGGGGTTGAAGGAGTTGTCGTATTTCAGGATCGAGCCGAAGCCGGAGCAGATCAGGTCGGACCCGGCCATGAGGAAGGGCGCGATCTTGGCACCGATGCGCAGCTCGGACTCGGAAGTACGGGCGTCGTTGCCCGAGGCGCACTCCAAATCAAGCCACACGGCCAGGAGGTTTTCCGCCATCAGCTCGCGCACGCCGCCGGGAATGCTGGCGGCCAGAGGCGCGCCGTCGATGCCGCCGTTCTGGGTCCCCTGGGCGCCCATGGCTCGCTGCAGGCACAGGCAGCGGGCTTCCAGGTACAACAGGGATTTGGCTTCGTGAAAGCCCATCAGCAGTTCCGCCGCGGCGCCCGAGGTGCAGCGCATCTTGATGCCCCGGGAAGCATAGGCCGCGGTCAGCCAGGCCTTGGACCAGGGGGTATCGTCCCCGTCGACAAAGGCCTTTTCCGTGCCGTAGACCGAGACGGTTTCCGCATAGGAGGTAAAGCCCGCCATGCCGATTTCCAGTTCCTCCGCCTCCTCGCTGGAGCACTGGAACAGCACGCCGGCCCGGCCCACTGCCGCGCCCACGCAGCAGGCGATGGCGTTGGACCAGGAATTCCGGGACACCCGCATGGTGGTTTCGATTTCGTCGAAACCAAAGGCCACGGCGGTGGCCGCGTCGGCGGCCAATTGCAGGGGATCGTCCTTGGCGTTGGTCACATGGGCCTGATTGCCCGGCCGGTGGCGGGCGCGCATCTTGGAGTAAGCAAAGGCGATTTCCATGGCCGAGAGATGGGACAAGACCTCGGCCAGCTTGGCCGGTGTCATGCCCCGGGCCAGGCGCACCAAATCCGCGCGGGGCACGGAGAGGTCGACCAATTGGCGGGCCACGGTCAAGGAGGGCAGGGCCATGACCTCTTCCGCCACCGAAAGGTCCAGGTGGTGCCGGGCGATGTAGGCGTCGATGATGTCGAAGTCGGCTTCCGGCGTGCCGTCAAGGTCGGTCACCCGGCCGTCGCTGATGGCAAGGGACGGCGCCGGGTCCCGGGCACCGCCGGTGGCGGCGAAGCCGTTTTTCGGATCCTCGGCGGCGAAGTTATCCAGCCGCAAGGGCCGCTCATCCCATTGGGCGAAACGCCGCCAGCGATTCTGTCTTGCCGGACCTCCGGTCTCCATGGAATTCCCGTGATTTGTTTTTTTTCATGACTTTGTACAGCAGTTTAGACGGCAGCGGCGGAGATGCAAATTTTTTTGCGCGGCGTCGCAGGGGGCGTTGTTCAAAAAACGCACGTCTTGTGGCGGACCTTCGGACTATTTTCCGCCGTGCCGCGCGGACATCGGGGTGATGGAAAACCGCTTTTTGTAGCTGCGACTGAACCACGACAAGGAGCCAAAGCCGCTGGCCAGGGCAATCTCCGATAACGAGAACCTGGTTTTTTTGACCAGGCTATCTGCAAAATCCAAACGCAAGCCGGTGTAGTATCGAATCGGCGATACACCGAATTCAGTATGAAACTCCCGCGAGAGCTGACGCGTGGAGATACCAACATCATGGGCAATTTGGTCGATCGACACGGGATGTTCGATGTTCTCGGCCATTACTTTAGTGGCT
Source organism: Kiloniellaceae bacterium (assembly GCA_028280915.1). Taxonomy (GTDB): domain Bacteria; phylum Pseudomonadota; class Alphaproteobacteria; order Kiloniellales; family Kiloniellaceae; genus JANQKX01. The sequence continues at coordinate 17,132 of JANQKX010000674.1, read as the reverse complement.
CTGGCGAGCACGGGATTTCGCAACTCCATCTGTTTTTCAACGCGCCCGCGCACGGTTTGATCCAGGACATAATCGGCGATCTCCCGGCCGGCAAAAAAGGCCATCAGCTCCAACGTAAATTCGATGGTGCCCAGGGACCCGCAAGACGTTATGCAGCGCCCGTCACACTCGAAAAGGGCGCTGGTAAACGTGACATCGGGATAGCGATGTCTTGCAATCTCCAAGTCATCCCAGTGAATTGTCGCGCGCTTGTCTTTGAGAATGCCGGCCTCGGCCAGCATGAATGTTCCGGTATCCAATCCGCAGACAAGGGAACCGTGCCGATATCTGGCTCGCAACCAGCGTATCAGCCGAGCATCAAGATGATCCAAAGGGTTGTAGGACGCACAGACAATGACCGCATCAATCCGGTTGACATCCTGGATGGATGTATCGATCGGCTGCATGCCTCCGTTGCTCGCGCTGACCGGATTGCCGTCCACGCTGCAGAGAACTGTTTCAAACCTGTGCTTGCCGGAAAGTTCTGCAATGCGAAGCAGCTCGCTCAGCAGGGTGAAAACCATCTGGGAAAACTGTGGCACGAGGACAACCGCCATATGGCTTTTGGCAATATCCAAGGGGCTTGTGTTTTTCATGGTCCACCGTCATGGTTGATGGCCGAAAACTTAAAATAATAGTCTGAAAAAGACAAGATTGGGTGATGAACATCGGCCATTTTCAGGCATCGAGTTTTGAAAGCTGCGTGATGACTTCCCCACCCATAATCCATCTGAACACACTGGATAGTGCTGATGAGTCTCCGCGGAGACGGACCATCGAAACCCTGCGAATGGCATGCGTCGAGACCGGGTTTTTGTATCTCTGTTCCCACGCCGTCAGCCAAGAGGTCATTGATCGTATGAGGGACAGCGTGATCGAGGTTTTTTCTCAAAGCCCAAGTCTGAAGGCGCAATACAGAATTTCACGCGACAACTATCGAGGATACATACCCTTTGGCTTTTTCACGCCTGCATCGTCACCGGATTGCGCCGACCAGTATGAAGGCTTCAAACTCCACGCCGATGTAAAAGCGGATGATCCGATCCGCCGACAATGCCCCCTTTATGGGCCAAACCGGTGGCCTCCTCGTTTGGCGGCGGCAAAAATGGCAGTGACCGGCTATTGGAACGCCCTCGAAAAGATTTCCGAGAAACTTCTGAGGCTGTTCGCATTGGCATTGAACAAACCGGAGACTCTTTTTCTCCCCTACTTTGAAAAACCTTTGACCGGGATGACCCTGCTCCACTACCCGGCCATGCCTGCCGGAAAGCGAGGTTTTGGTATTCATCCCCACAAGGATAGTTCCGCCTTCACGGTGTTGTATCCCGACCCGATTGGCGGGCTGCAAATCAGAACGCGACAAGGTGAATGGATAGAAGCTGATGCGCCCGATGGTGCCTTCATCGTCAACATCGGCGACGTTATGGAGCACTGGACCGGTGGCCAGTTCAAATCAACGCCCCATCGGGTGATCAATAAAACGGGTCAAGAACGCTATAGCTTTCCTTACTTTGCGACACCCCGTTTTGACACGGTGATTGCACCCGTCGTCGATTCGGTGGACGGCTATAACCGGCCGCCGCTCCTGATGGAGGCATGGTACCGGGAAATCATCGCGAGCAATTGGCCGGATACCAAGGAAATTGATCCGACCTTCGATCCCCGTATCACATGAAACCAAGAACAAGCTAAGAAAGAATTTTGTATGAACGCATTAGAGGGCAAAATCGCGATTGTGACCGGTGCCTCAGCGCCCAATGGCATTGGCCGGGCGACCGCACTGCAGTTGGCGGATGAAGGCGCAGCTGTCGTGGTCACCGACATCGCGGGGTCGCTGCAGCTTGATGGCAAGCCGGTTGAGAAGCTTGACCTGCTCGCGGCAGTGGCCACGGAGATACGGGATCGCGGCAGCAACGCTTTGTCCATGCAAGTGGACGTGACCAAAAAGCATGAGATAGAAAATTGCGTTCACCAAGTGATGAACCATTTTGGCCAACTGGATATTCTGGTGAACAATGCCGGGACACTTGTCGGCACCGGCGATTTTCTCGAGTCTTCCGAGGCGGACTGGGTTGCGAGCTTCCAAGTGAACCTGCTTGGTGTGATGGTCTTTTGCCAGGCTGCCATTCCGGCGCTCCGGCAGGCCGGCGGTGGATCAATCATCAATGTGGGATCCACCGGTAGTCTTGGCGCGGAGCCCGGGTTTGGCGCCTACACGACCATGAAACATGGTCTGCTGGGGCTTACCAAAACCATCGCGGCGGAGTTCGGCATCGACGGTATCCGATGCAACGCGGTATGTCCGGGTTATACATCTACGGACATGCACATGGCAGCAAACGCACGACTGGCGGCTGAACAGAATAGGCCGCTTGAGGAGGTCATGGAACAGCGGTACAAGGCGGTTGCCTTGCGTCGCGCGGGTGATCCCGATGAGGTGGCAAAGGCGATTGCCTACCTTGCAGGCCCAGCCTCCTCCTACGTCACCGGTGTGGCTTTGCCGGTTTCTGGCGGGGTGCCATGTGGGATATGAGGCAGCTTCGCAGTATCCGATCGCCGCGGTTTTTTGCGGCGTGACGGGTCGGCGGGTCCAAAGGGCGCGTCGCCCCTTCACAAAGCTTGCAACGGGATAGGTTTTGGCCACAAATGAAACGGGTTCGGGTTTCCGGACCGATCGTCCCAGGCAGCTTGTGAGGAATACCTTCAATGACAAAACCCTTGGCCCGTTTGGCGGTGGATATCGGGGGCACCTTCACGGACGTGGTGCTGGAAAAAGATGGCGCCCTGATCACCGGCAAGGTCTTGACCACGTCCGATGATCCCTCCCGGGGTTTTATGGCCGGCGTCGATCAGGTCTTGCGGGACAGCGGGACCGCGCCGGGGGAGGTGGGTCTGATCATCCACGGCACCACCTTGGCGACTAATGCCTTGATCGAGCGCAAGGGGGCGCGGACCGCCTTGCTGGTGACCGAGGGGCATCGGGACTCCCTGGAAATGGCCTATGAAAATCGCTTCGATCAATACGACATCACGGCAGAGCGGCCTTTGCCCCTGGTGCCCCGACATCTGCGCTGGCCGGTGCGCGAGCGGGTGGACTGGCACGGGCGGGTGCTCACGCCCCTGGACCGGGAGAGCGTCAGCGCCTTGTCGGCCCGGATCAAGGCGGAGGCCATCGAAAGCCTGGCGATCGGGTTCTTGCACGCCTATGCCAACCCCAGTCACGAGGAGCAGGCGGCGGAGCTGTTGCAGCGGGCCTGTCCCGAGCTGCACATTTGCCTGTCCTCCCAGGTCTGCCCGGAAGTGCGGGAGTACGAGCGGCAGTCCACCACCTGTGCCAATGCCTATGTGCGACCCTTGATGGAGGGCTATTTGACCCGGGTGGTCGGGGCCTTGGAAGCCAGGGGCTTTACCTGCCCCTGCCTGCTCATGACCTCGGGCGGCAACTTGGTGACCGTGGCAACGGCGGCGAGCTTTCCCGTGCGTCTGATCGAATCCGGTCCCGCCGGCGGGGCGATCCTCGCCAGCAAGATGGCGCGGGAGTTGGGCGAGGACCGGGTGCTGTCCTTCGACATGGGCGGGACCACGGCCAAGATCTGCCTGATCGACGACGGCGAGCCGCTGCTGTCCCGCACCTTCGAGGTGGACCGGGCGCACCGTTTCATGAAGGGCAGCGGCCTGCCGGTGAAAATCCCCGTGGTGGAGATGGTGGAGATCGGCGCCGGCGGCGGGTCCATCGCCCAGTTGGACGGCCTGAAGCGCATCACCGTGGGGCCGGAAAGCGCCGGGTCGGACCCGGGGCCGGCTTGTTACGATCGGAGCGGCGACGGGGCGACGGTGACCGACGCCAACCTGCTGCTGGGCCGCTTGGACCCGGATAACTTTGCCGGCGGCCACATGAAACTGTCGGTGGAAAGGGCCACGGCGTGCTTGCAGCGGGACATCGGCGCGCCCTTGGACATGGATGGGACTCAGGCGGCGCTTGGTGTGATCGAGATCGTCGACGAAAATATGGCTGGTGCCGCCCGGGTGCACGCGGTGGAGCGGGGCAAGGAAACCCGGGGGCGCACCATGATCGCCTTCGGCGGCGGGGCACCCCTGCACGCGGCCCGCCTGGCCGAGAAGCTGAACATCGATAAGGTGGTGATCCCGGCCAACGCGGGCGTGGGCTCGGCGGTGGGCTTCCTGCAGGCGCCCATCGCCTACGAGGTGGTGCGCGGCCGCTATGTGTCCTTGGCGGACTTCGATGCGCAGATGGTCGCGGCCTTGTTCGACGAGATGCACGCGGAGGCCGAGGCGGTGGTGCGTCTCGGCGCGCCGGATGGCGCCTTGGTGGCCCAGCGGCATGCCTATGCCCGGTATAAGGGACAGGGTCATGAGATTAAGATCAAGCTGCCCGAAGACCTGACGGCGGACCGGGATGTGGCTGAGCTGCAAGCGGCCTTTGAAAAGGAATACGCGGCGCAATACCACCGCACGGTGCCCGGTCTGGACGTGGAAATCCTGACCTGGTCCCTGACCCTGTCCGCGCCCTTGTCGGAGGAGCGCGCCGCCACGGCGGCGGAGCCGGAGTCCGTCGACGTGCCGGCGGCGGGAACGCGGGACGTTCTTTTCCCCGGCGCCGAGGGCGTTCATACGGTCAACTACTTCGATCGGCCGGGGCTTCCCGCCGGCGCGCGCCTTGCCGGGCCGGCGGTGATCGGCGAGGCCCAGACCACGACCATCGTGGTGCCCGGCTTCGCGGCCTCGGTCAATGGGCGGGGCGATGTGATACTGAACCGGGAATCAGATCAGGCGGAACATAAAACGACCGCGGCGGCCCTATCGCCGATCCAACTGCAGGTCATGTGGAACCGCATGATCTCCGTGGTGGAGGAGCAGGCCCAGGCCCTGATCCGCACGGCGTTTTCCACCTCGGTGCGGGAAGCGGGCGACCTTTCGGCGGGCATCTTTGACCGGGCGGGCCTCATGTTGGCCCAGGCGGTGACCGGCACGCCGGGGCACGTGAACGCCATGGCCGCCTCGGTGAAGTATTTCATCGAGCGCATTCCGCCGGAGCGCATGACCGAAGGGGATGTTTACCTCACCAACGACCCTTGGATGGGGACAGGACATCTTTATGACTTCACCGTTGTGACGCCGGCTTTCCTCAACGGACGCCTGGTCGCCTTTTTCGCGGCCACGGTGCACGTGGTGGACATCGGCGGCCGGGGCTTCGGGCCGGATGCGGGGCAGGTCTATGAAGAGGGCCTGTGCATTCCCATCATGCCCTTGTTCAGCGCCGGCCAGGCCAACGAACAGCTGCTGGACATCATTCGCAGCAATGTGCGCGAGCCCATGCAGGTGGTGGGCGATCTTTATTCCCTGGCGGCGAGCAACGATGTGGGGCTGCGCCGCCTGCTGGATATGATGGGTGAGTTCGGCCTGGACGATCTGCGGGAAATCGGTGCCCATGTGATCGCCCGCTCCCGCGAGGCCATGCTGGAAGAGTTCAAGGGGCTGCGCCCGGGCACCTATCACAACAGCCTGGATCTGGACGGCTATGGCGCGCCGGTTCATTTGGCGGCCCGCTTGACCGTGGCGCCCGGTGGCATCGATATCGATTTCAGCGGTTCCTCGCCGGTATCCGCCTTCGGCATCAATGTGCCTCTGACCTATACCCAGGCCTATGCCTCCTTCGGGGTGCGCTGCATCGTGGGTTCGCAAGTGCCCAACAACGCCGGCTCCCTGGATCCCATCCGGGCGACGGCGCCGGAAGGCTGCATCCTCAACGCGCCCCGGCCCGCCGCGGTGGCCATTCGCCACGTGATCGGCCAGATGCTGCCGGACCTGGTGCTGGGCTGCCTGGATCAGGCGGTGGACGGCAAGGCGCCGGCGGAGGGGGCCTCCAGCCTGTGGAACCCCATGATGTCCGGCGGCTTGGGCGTGGTGGGCGGCGCCGATTACGGCGCGGCCGAGCCGTTTTCCGTCACCATCTTTCATTCCGGCGGCACGGGCGCCCGGCCCACGGGCGACGGCCTCTCGGCGACCGCCTTTCCCTCGGGCGTGCGCAACACGCCGGTGGAGATCACCGAGACCATCGCGCCGCTGATCATCCACCGCAAGGAGTACCGGGCCGATTCCGGCGGACCGGGGCGCCACCGGGGCGGCCTGGGCCAGGTCATGGAGATTGCCCATGCGGAGGGCGCGCCCTTTGCCATCTTCGCCCTCTTCGAGCGCATCGACAATCCGGCCCGGGGCCGCCATGGCGGCGGGCGCGGGGCGCCGGGGCGGATCTCCTTGGCCAGCGGGCCCAAGCTGAAAGGCATGGGCAAGCAGATCGTGCCGGCGGAGGACCGGGTGATCCTGGAATTGCCTGGTGGTGGTGGCTACGGCCCGCCCGAGGAACGGGATCGGGAGGCTTTGGAAACGGATCTCAAGAACGAATTGGTCTCCCCCGGCGATGGCGCGGCGGCTTACGGGCCGCCCCGAGCGGCAGCGAGTTAGGTCTCCGCCTTTTCCGCGCTGTCGTCGTCGTAAAAGCCAATGGTATCGCCGGCCAGGGTGACGCCCAGGCCGTTGAGGAGACGGTTGGAATAGTTGAAGTAGGCGCAGACCTGGTTGACTTCCAGGATCTCCCCGTCATCGGCGCCGGCCTGGCGGGCGTCGAGCACGTCCTGCTCCACCATCTCGCCCGGTGCCACGGTCAGCTTGTGGGCATAGCGCAGCAAGGCCAGTTCCTTGCCGTCGAAGACATCCTCGGGCCGATTGGCTTTCAGGGCGTCGTAGACCGCCTGGGCCCGCGCGTCGTCCTGCATGAGCCGGCGGGCGTTGTCGAAGTGGTGGGTCAGGCTGTATTCGCAGGTATTGGCCATGGACACCACGCAGGCCACGGTTTCCAAAAACCAAAGGGGCAGGCTGTTGGATTTGTTGTGCAGAACACTGCGGTAAAGGACCACATGGCCTTCCATGGTGTGGGGTCTGAGGCTGTGCACCCGCATGACGTTGTCCACCGTGCCGTGGGGGGTCATCACCAGGTCGTACATTTTGCGCAGCTCGCCGGTGGCTTCGTCGAGGGGGATCATGTGAATCCAAGCGGACATAAAGGTCTCCTGAGATTGGGGATTGTTAAGGTGAAGGATAGGGGCGTCTCAGCGGCTGATGGAATCGGCCTGAAAGCCCCAAACCCCGAGGCCCCGGTGGCGGGCGATGCGCTCCAGGGTGTGGTATTCGAAGGGCGCGGTGGGCAAGGCCACGGCCCAACCCCGGCTTAACAGGTAGGCGCTGAGGTCGACCCGGTCGTTCAGGCCGCCCCCGTCCTTGATCTGGCAGAGGGCCGAAACGGAGCCGTCGGTGTAGCGGGCCTTTTGATCGCAGTAGACGAAGCCCTGGATCTTGAAGTCCAAGGCGACGGCGGCGCGGGAGCCGCAGCTGCTGGGCCGGATTTTGGTATTGCAGAACTTGCCCGTGGGCGGAATATAGATGCCGTAGAGATGGACCCGGCGGCCGTCCACTTTCAGGGTGCCGTCGGGCAGGACCTGGGCGCGCCGGGCCGAACTGGCATCGCCGGGCGGCGCCCAAGCCATGGCCAATATGAGCAAGAGGCACGCCCAGGGGACGGCACGTAATGAGGCGCCAATGGTTCGGCGAATGGGGTTACAGATCGATGCAGCCATAAGCCATGGTATCACGACCCTTGGCCCCGCGCATCATGCAGTTACTGGCGCGGCTTCCCGTCCCCTCGCAGCCGGTTATTTGAGTTCCTTGATCCGGCCGGCGGCCGCGTCGATTTCCAGCTTCACCGGCCGGTCCACCCAATAGGCGTCCAGGTAGATGTAGTTGCCCTTTTCCTGGATGTTGGTGATGTTGCTGAAGCCCAGGTCGACCAAGGCTTCCTGCACCGCCTCGGGACGAACGCCGAAGTTGGAGGTCTGCAGGGTGATGCCCTTTGGCAGGGGTGGGGTACTGGGGGCCACGTTCGCCTGGTCCTCGGCGCCTTGATCTCCGGTAGCCTGACCCTCAGTTGAGCCGGAAGAGGCCTCTTCAGTCGATCCAGTGGACGATCCGCCAGCGGCCGTTGATTGAGCCGCGGGGTCGGTCAGGATCGTGGTCTCGCCTTCGCTGGATTCGGGCAGACGGATGTGGGGCGCCCAATTGGCCCATTCCTTTTGCGGCTTGTCATAAAGGTTGAAGCGGTGGCCGGCTTCGACGGCTTTGCCGTCGTCGGGCGGGGTGGCCAGGGCGATGCCCCCGGCGATCAGGCTGCGCAGGGATTCCACATCGATGCTCACCCCGGAGAACAGCCCGAAGTTGGCGTCGATGCCGCTGGCGTTCCAGAACACGGTGTTGCTGCGGATCAGCTGCTCGTATTCGGGCTGGATCAAGACGGAGATTTCCACGCTGGCGGCGTTTTGGGCTAGTTTGACGTCTTCCACCTTGCCCACCTGGAAATCCCGGTAGTAGACCGGATCGTTGACGGAAACAGCGCCGACTTTTTCCGCGAAGAGCGAGATATGCAGCCCGGGTAAGGGATTGATTTCTTCGAGCAGTTCGTCAGGCCGATCGGGGAGGAGCTTGAACTTGGCGCCGGTCTTGACGGGCGTGCCGTCGCCGGGGGGATTTACAAAGGCGATGCCGCCGGCCAGGATGCTCTCGATGGATTGAAAGTCGATGGAGGCGTCGAAGAGGTCCTTGAAATTGAAGTCGATGCCGCTGGCGTTCCAAAAAATGGAATTGTCGTGGACCAGGTGGGCGTACTTGTGAAAGACTGTTGCGAAGATCTTGACGCTGTCGGCGGAGTCAGTGAGCCGGGTGTGGGTCACCTTGCCGACGGTCACCTCGCGGTACAAGATCGGGTCGCCCGCATTGATCGAGCCTTGAGTGGGCGTGTGAAACTCGATCAGCAGGTCATTGTTGTCGGTTTCCAGAACCGGCGCGCCGGCCAGGCCCTCGAAGGTGGTGGCGGGCTTGGTGGAGGCGCCCGGTTCGGCCGCGATAAAGCTACCCGTGGCAATGGTGCTGAGCCCGGTGACGTGGGTCAGACTGATTTCCGGTCGCACGATCCAGAATTTACTACCCTCCTCGGCCAGGTTCTCCGCCGATTTGTCGAGCCGCGCCTTGACCACGACCTTTTCCAGGTTGGCGCTGAGGCCGATGGAATTGATCTCGCCCACCTTCACGCCGCGATAGCGGATGTCGCCGCCGTCCTTGATGCCGATGCCGTCTTCGAAATAGATGGTGATTTCCGGGCCCCGTTTTTGCAGCGTATCGAAAATCAGCCAGCCGGCGATGAGCAGGGTCACCAGGGGAACCAACCAGACCACGGGCAGCTTGCGCCGTGATTTCAGCTGGGCTTGGGGCGGTTCCGCGGGAAGGGTTCCGGGTTGGGAAGCTTGGCTCGTTGTCTCACTCATGGACAGATCCCTCAGTTGGACAGATCCCTCAGTCGCGGGCGCGCTTTTGATCGTCGGCCCAAATCAGCTTGGGGTCGAAGGCGGTGGTGGCGAAGATGGTCAGCACCACCACGGCGGCGAAGGCCAAGGCGCCGGGTCCGGGTTCCACGGTCGCCAACTGTCCCAGCTTGATCAGGGCCACCAGGATGGACAGCAAAAAAACGTCCAGCATGGACCAGCGCCCGATGGATTCGATAAAGCGGTAAATCTGAGTGCGTTGATCGCGCCAGAGGTTCAGGCGAATGGTCGCGACCAAAAACAGCAGGCCCAGGATCTTGATCAGCGGTATGGCGATGCTGGCTAGAAAGACCAGTATGGCAATGGGCCACATGCCCGAGTGGGCCAGAGCGACCACCCCGGTCCAGATGGTGTCCTTTTGCAGCCGCCCCAGATACTCCATGGTCATGATGGGGTAGAGGTTGGCGGGGATGTAAAGAATCAAGGCGGCCAGGGCCAGGGCCAGGGTGCGGTCCAGGCTGTCCGGCTTGAACTTTCTCAATTCGCTGCCGCAGCGGCTGCACACGCTGCGATGGGCCTTGGGCACGGGCACCGCCTCGTGCACCAGATCACAGATGCGGCAGGCGATCAGTTCGCCCTTGCTCATGTTGGGGGCGGAGGGTGAGAGGGTCGACGGCTGTGCCCCAGGAGCCGGGGCATCTTCAGGCTGTGCCATGGTGCCTTCCTTTTTTCCCGCGAGATCGTGAGGCCCATTGTGAGTTCGGCGGTTTTTGCCGGCAATACCTATGTGGTCCCTCATGGTTAATATCACCTTAACGGGAGGTTAAGCCCTTTGGGTTTTGAACCGCCTTGGTCCCATTTCGATTTATGACAGACCGGTATAATGGTTCCGTGGCGGCGCCACGCCGCTTGTCCGGCCTTTCCAATGTTTCGTCTAAAAAAAGGGCTGTACAGGCAACGAATCCCTCGGCTATTCCTGTGGCCAAATCACGACCAAACGAGGATCGCATGTATGTGACCGTTTACGAGGCGGCGCAGCGTCTCGCCATCTCTGAAAACGCGGTGCGCAACCGTATCAAGAGAGGCAGTTTGAGGGCGATCAAGGCCCAGGCCGTGGGGGCCGAGAAAGGCGCGCAGGTTCTGGTGCTGATGGGCGATGGGACCGGTGCCTTTCCGGCCCATGAAGCGGCCAATATCCCGACCAATTCTGCGGCCAATTCGGAGATCGAGAGCCTGGAAGTGGTGATCGCCTATCAAAAACGGCGCATCGACGACCTGCAGGCCGAGCGCAAGCGCTTGAACGATCTGCTGTTGCAGCATATTCGGCTGTTGGAGCGGGAGGTGCTGTGGCGGGAAAACATGCAGCTCAAGCTGGAGCGGCTGTTGGATGACGTCGCGGCCGAGGCGGGCCCGGAGGATGATCGATTGACCCGGGCCGAAGTGGAAGCGGACCTGAAACCGGCGTTGTCGGATATTCTGCAATCCCTCGGTGATCTGGTCGAAAACAGGAAAAAACAGACCGGTCCCTCCTAAGTGCTTGAGCTTAAGGTGGCGCAAGGTTTCGTGGGCCTGGGGCGGCGTTAAAAATAAACCGTTTTGTCGTCCGTCCACATCTGCCAAGCTGACGTCAAACAATCGGTTTCGAGGAATGGTGTGGCGGGAGGCGACGTGGCCCAGGGAAACAGTATCTTATCCGGTTACGGCACCACCGTGTTCGAGGTCATGTCGCGCATGGCCGTGGAGTACAACGCGGTCAATTTGGGCCAGGGCTTTCCCGACCAGGACGGGCCGTTGGACGTGCGCCAGGAGGCGGCCCGTTACCTGCTGGAGGAGGTCAATCAATATCCCTCCATGATGGGGCTGCCCGAGTTGCGGCAAGCGGTCGCCGCGCACAACAAGCGCTTTTACGGCCTGGAGGTGGATTGGCAAAAGGAGGTGATGGTGACCTCCGGCGCCACCGAGGCTCTGGCCGACTGCTTGTTCGGCTTGATCGAGCCGGGCGACGAGGTGGTCATGATCGAGCCTCTCTACGACAGCTATCTGCCCATCGTGCGCCGCGCCGGCGGGGTGCCGAAGCTGGTCCGGGTGACCCCGCCCCATTGGGAATTGCCCCGGGACGACCTGGCGGCGGCCTTTTCGCCCCGCACCAAGCTGATCATCCTGAACAGCCCCATGAACCCGGCGGCCAAGGTCTTTACCCCGGACGAGCTTGGCTTTATCGCCGAGCTGCTGCTGAAATACGACGCCTACGCCGTCTGCGACGAGGTGTACGAGCACCTGGTGTTCGACGGCCGGGCCCATGTGCCCTTGATGACCTTGCCCGGCATGCGCGAGCGGGTGCTGCGCATCGGGTCGGCCGGCAAGACCTTTTCCCTGACCGGCTGGAAGGTGGGCTATATCACCGGCGCGCCCGCGCTGATGACCCCCGTGGCCAAGGCCCATCAGTTCATGACCTTCACCACGCCGCCCAATCTGCAAGCCGGCGTGGCCCACGGCCTGAGGAAGGACGACAGCTATTTTTCCGGCTTCACTGCGGACATGGCGGCGAAGCGGGACCATTTGAGCGACGGTCTGCGGCGCATCGGTTTTGAGGTGGTCCCCTGTCAGGGCACCTATTTTGTGACCACCGATTTTCGGCCCTTGGGCTTTAACGGCAATGACGTGGACTTCTGCCGCACCATTACCCTGGAAGCGGGCGTGGCGGCAGTGCCGGTCAGCGCCTTTTATCAAGACGGCGATGTGACCCACTTCGCCCGTTTTTGCTTCTGCAAACGGGAAGAGATTCTGGACGAAGGCCTGCGCCGCCTGGCGCGCTACTTCGGCCGGTCTTAAGGGTTAGGGCATCCACACCAGCATGATCATGGGCACCGCCACCAAGAGGATGATGACGTCCAGGGGCAGGCCCATGCGCCAGTAGTCGGCGAAGTGATAGCCGCCGGGGCCCATGACCAGGGTATTGGATTGGTGCCCGATGGGGGTCAGATAGGGCGAGGCACTGCCCACCGCCACGGCCATCAGGAAGGGATCGGCGGGCAGGCCCAGGGCCTTGGCGATGGAAATGGCGATGGGGGCCATGAGCACGGCCGTCGGCGAATTGTGCACCAGGTCCGAGAGCAGCATGGAGACCACCATCAAGAGGCCCAGCATGGCCCAGATGGGCACGGCCCCGGCCAAATCGGCGATGCCGCCGGCGATCAATGCGGTGCCGCCCGTGGAATGGAGCGCCTCGCCGATGGGCAGCAGGGCGCCCAAGAGCACCACGATCGGCCATTCGATGGAATCGTAGGCCTCGCGCAGGGACAGGCAATTGGTCATGAGCAGGGCCAAAACGGCGGTGACAAAGGCGATCTGCACCGGCAGCAAGCCGAAGGCGGCGGTCAGGATCGCCGCGGCGAAAATGGCCGTGGGCAGAAGGGGGCGCTTCTGCGAGGCCAGCGACAGGCCGCGCTGGGCCAGGGGCAAACAGCCCAGGTTGGCCAGCACTTCCTTGATGGTTTGCTTTTCGCCTTGCAGCAGCAGGATATCGCCGGTTTTAAAGCGGATAGAGCCTAGGCGGGTCTTGGGGGCCTGGCCCTGGCGGGCGATGGCCAGCAGATTGATGCCGTAGCGTTCGTGCATCTTCAGACCGCGCATGGAGCGCCCCTCGATCATGGAGAGGGGCATGACCACGGCCTCGACCAATTCGAATTCGTCGGATTCCAGATCCTCGGCCTTCACCCGGGGCTCCCGGCTCACGTTCAAGGTGCGATCGCTGAAGAGGGGATTGAGGGTCGCGGGATCTCCCTCCAGGATCAAAATATCGCCGGCGGCCAGGCGTTCCGTGCCGGCGGGGGCGAAGCGCCGGGAATCCTCGCGGATGATCATCATCACCGCGATTTCGTTGTCGCAAAGGTTTTCCAAATCGCGGATCTGCCGCCCCACCAGTTTGGACTTGGCCGGCACCTTGGCCTCGATGATGTAGGCCTCGATCTGGAAGCGGTCCGGCTCCGCCGCGCCGCCCTTGCGCTCCGTGGGCAAGAGGCGCCAGCCCACCAGGGAAACGAAGGCCAAGCCGACCACGGCGACCACCAGGCCGACCGGGGTGAAATCGAACATGGCAAAGGGGGTGCCAGTGGCCTGCTCGCGAAAGCTGGCGATGATGATGTTGGGCGGCGTGCCGATCAGGGTCACCAGGCCGCCCAGCAGGGTCGCGAAGGACAGGGGCATGAGGATGCGCGAGGGGGCCTGCCCGGAAAGAGTGGCGTTGCGCAGGGCGACCGGCAGCATCAGGGCGAGCGCCCCCACGTTGTTCATAAAGGCCGAGAAGACGGCGCCCGTACCGCCGGTGGCAATGATCTGACGGGTGGGGGTGCTGCCGCTTTTGGACAGGACCGCCACGAGGATTTCCACAATGCCGGAGATTTTCAAGGCCCGGCTGATGATCAGAACCGCGACCACGGTGATCACCGCCGGGTGGCCAAACCCCATGAAGGCGTCGTGGGCCGGGACGACTCCGGCGAAGACAACGACCATCAAAGCCATCAGGGCGACCACATCGTAGCGCCAACGGCCCCAGGCAAAGAACACCATGGCGCCGGCGAGAACCGCGAAAACAATGCTTTGATCAAATGTCATAAATTAAATGTCTTAATCTAAAGAGCAATCAAAGCAGCCAAAAGTAACCATAACCCGACAGCACTGTGCCAAAAGGCCCGTGAGTCGGTCAACGCGGTTCATGGCAACAGGACTTATCACGACAACGCGACCGATTGGTTAAAGCTATTGATTTTGACCGGGCACTTATACCATTGTCCGCGCAAACGGGTCCCGGAGCGGGCACAAGAGGCGTAAGTGAACATGTGTTTTTTTGGATTTATGGTGCGGTCTTGGCGACAGGGTGGTCTGGCGATCACGACAGCTCTTATGTTGACAAGTCTGTATAATGCATCCCCATCGTTCGGAAATGTGGCGCCGGAAGAAGCCTTTCATGTCTTTATTCAGGAAATCTCGCCCATTTGCCAGTATGAGCCGGCGGATGTCTGCGTTTCCCTCGCCATGCAATACGCCGATGCGGATGGAGACGGACTGATCAGTCTTTCCGAACTTCAAGACTTGCAGATGGTGGTGCAGGCCTGGTCGGCCCGTTACGGCGATAGCTTTCCGGCCAAAACCCGCTCGGGTCTGTTGCTGGGTCAGTTCTTGGTGAATTCAGCGGGGCTCGAAGCCTTGTTCGCCGGCTTCGATGCCAACAACGACGGCTATCTGAGCAAGGAGGAACTGCTGCAGGATACCCGGTTGGACGAGCGCCCCTTGGGCATGGTTCTGCTGGACCCCGATGCGGTGGACCGTCACGCCTTGGCATCCCGCTTTGGCAGCCTGGCGCCCTTGTTGCAGCAATTTTTCCCTCAATAGACCGATCCGTCGGCGATTGCCGGTGAAGCCGGTCCCATCACGGAGGGCCGACTTGGCCCTTGCGCCGGGAGGGGGGATCGACCACACTGGGCTATCGGGAACGACGATTGGGCGACGAGATGCCCCTTTTGCGCAACATCATGTTTCAAGCCGCGCGCCGGCTGGCCCAGGATCCGCGCATGCGTCAGAAGGCGGGCGAGGTTTACCAGGATTCGGTGGCGCCCCGCTTGTCGGCGGCGCGGGATGAACTGCGGGACCTTTCCTCCGAGGTCAGCCCTACCAAGGACCCCAAGGGTTTCGCCCGGGCCTTGGGCCGCCGCATTGCCGAGATCAACAAAAGCCAGGATCGCTAGATCCCAATCGGGCAAGAGGCTCGCCGGTCCAGATTAGATCCGCTTTGGACAACATAACTTTTGTGCCCAGCGCCTGCCTGGGCCGTCCGAATTCTTGCCCAGGCTTAGGGAAAATTTGTTATAGTCCACGTTTATATTGTGCCCTGCGCGTGGGTGTTTGTTAGGAGCCGGCGATTTCCAAGCCTTTCACAGATAGCGAACGGGAACGCTTCCATAACCTTCTGAAACTGGCGGCGGAAAGCCCCTTCGAAGGGGAGCGGCACAATGCCTTGGCGGCGGCCGAGCGCATGGCCCAGCGCCATGGCATGACCTTGGACGAAGCCGCGGTGGACGGCGGCGGCCCGGTACAAAAACCCACGCCGCCGCGGGTGGAAGATCCGACCGAATCCCGTTTCGCCCATTCGGTCCACATGATGGACAGTTTCCTGCGCACGGATAAAGCCCGCCGGGAAGCGGCCCTGCGGGAAGCCCGCCGGCGCGGCTTGGATGCGGAAGAGAGCCAGCGGCAGGCCAATTTCCGCCAGCCCCGCTCCAGCCGCGCGCGCATGAACCCTTACAAGCACGCCGCGGTGTTGCTGCGGGAAACCTCCCTGCCGTTCCGAGAGATCGCCAACATCACGGGCCTGGACATCTATAAGGTGGTGGGCATGAAGCTGAAAATGCGCCGCGCCGCTTAAGAGTCTCCGCCGCCATAACCGAAGTTTTCCAAGTGGGTCGCCAGATAGGGCTGCAAGGCCGCGGTCTCGCGGGGATAGTTTTTCCACCGCGCCATGGAGCTCTTATAGAGGGGACGCACCACCTGATGATAGCTGGGCGTGACGATGTAGCGCTGTTGCGCCGCGCGGCGATAGTCCAAGACCGCAGGGTCCCAGGGCAGCTCTAAAAACGCCAGGAGGCGCCGGGCCTGGCCTTCCATGTCCTGGATCAAGTCCTCATAGCGCAGCTGCTGATGGGAAAGGCTCATGCGGTTTTGGTAGAGCCGCCAAAGGGACATGACCGCGCCGTAAAGCCGGCCCGTGTGTTCGATGGTCGGGAAACCGGCCACGCCGGGCTGCAGGCGGAACAGGTTGGTGAAACAGCTGAGACACACATCCCGCGGATCCCGCAGGGCATGAATGATCCGGGCTTGGGGAAAGAGGCCCTGCACCAGCCACAGGTTGATGAGGTTGAGGGGCATTTTATCCACCAAGCGGCAAGCCGCGTCCCGCGGTGGTCCCATTTGCTCGACCGCCCGCCAATAAGCCTGCCGCAGTTCCCCTCGTTTTGACTCCGGTAACTGTTGGAAAGCGTGGAACTGGTCCGCGCGGTTGTCGCCCAGGAGGGCCGCGACCTGATCCAGCGCGGGTTTTTCCTCCATCACCTGGAGCTGGCCGTGGGCGTTGAGCAGCTGGTCCAATAGGGTGGTGCCGGAACGGGGAAAGCCGACCAGAAAAATCGGCGCATCGCCGTCTTGCCCGCTGGGCGGCGGGGCGGCGGGGAGATCGTGACCCTGGATGGCTTGGGTTAAGACCTCTACTTCGGAGATAAAGGCGTCCTCGTGAGCCTGCCAGTTTGGAGTGATGGCGCAATTGGTTTGGTTGGCGCGGGCGAAAAAGGTCATGGCGTGGTCGTATTCGCCCCGCGCTTCGTAAATGGCCGCCAAATCCCCTTGGGCTCGAGCAAGGGTGGCGCCGTGGGCCTTGCCGGGATTGCTGTTCAAATGGGCGATGAGTTGCTGGTAATGGCGCACGGCCTCGCTCTCCCGGCCCTGGCGTTTGGCCAGCTTGGCCAGCACCAAGGCGGCCTCGGGGTGGCCCGGCGACAAGCGCAAGGCCGCTTCGGCGGCGGCCTGGGCTTCATCCAGGCGGTGCGCCCGCTCCAACAAGGCGGCCAGGTTGGCGTGAGTGGCCGGGTGAGGCGCTTGCGCTAGGGCGGCGCGGTAGTGGGCGATGGCCCGATCCATGTCGCCCAGCTCTTTGTACAG
>JANQKX010000668.1 GCA_028280915.1 Kiloniellaceae bacterium | reverse complement strand
TTTGGTTTACGCCATTGCCTCGCGGGCGGCGGGCGCCACGCCCATCAGCGTGCCCGAGGCTAACTTGACCGCCGACGTGGATGCCTTTCTGGTCCGCGTCACGCCGCGCACCCGGATCGTCTTCCTGGCCAACCCCAACAACCCCACCGGCTCCTACCTGACCCGGAAGGAACTGGAAAGACTGCACAGCGGCCTGCCGCCGGAGGTCCTTCTGGTCATTGACGCGGCCTACGCGGAATATGCCGATGCGGCGGACTACTGCGACGGCGCCGCCCTGGTCGCCGCCCATGACAATGTGGTCATGACCCGCACCTTCTCGAAGATTCACGGCCTTGCCGCCCTGCGTTTGGGATGGGCCTATTGCCCGCCCGGGGTGGCGGACGTTTTCCATCGCATCCGCGGACCCTTTAACGTGAACCTGCCGGCCCAGGCCGCCGGGGTTGCCGCCGTGAACGACCGGGACCACGTGGCCCGCTCCCGGGAGCACAATATCAAGGTGCGTCAGCGGTTCGCCGAGCAAGTGGCGGCTTTGGGGCTGACCCCCGTGCCGTCGCAAGGTAATTTCATCCTGGTGCGCGTGCCCGCGGGGCCGGAAGCCGCCAGCAACATTCTAGGCAAGCTCAAACAACGGGGTGTCTTGGTCCGCGCCATGGGCGGCTATGGCCTGCCCGACAGCCTGCGCATTTCCATTGGGACGGAGGAAGAAATGCAAATCACCGCCGAGGCATTGGCAGAGGTTCTCGCGTGAGCGCCGCCGTCGACCCCCTTTTCCGCCGCATTGCCTTCGTGGGCATCGGTCTCATCGGCTCTTCTCTCGCCCGGGCGGTGCGGGAAAGGGGCTTGGCCAAGGAGATCGTCATCTCCACCCGGTCGCCGGCAACCCTTGAGCGGGCGCGGGAGTTGGGCCTTGGCGACGACTACCATCTGGACGCCGCGACCGCCGTCGCCGACGCCGAGCTGGTGGTGATGTGCGTTCCACTGGGCGCCTACGAAGGGGTCGCCCAAGCCATCAAACCAGGCCTCAAGGAAGGCACCATCGTCACGGATGTGGGTTCGGCCAAGGCGTCGGTCATGGCCGCCGTCGGCCGCCATCTGCCCGATGGTGTTCCCTTCGTGCCCGGCCATCCCGTGGCGGGTACCGAACATAGCGGGCCCGACGCGGGTTTTGCCAGCCTGTTCCAAGACCGCTGGTGCGTGCTGACCCCGGCGGCCGATTGCAACCCCACCGCGGTGTCCCGGGTGGCGGCGCTGTGGGCGGCCTGCGGCTCCCGGGTCGAGATGATGGACGCGGCCCATCACGACAAGGTCTTGGCCATCACCTCCCACCTGCCCCACTTGATCGCCTATACCATCGTGGGCACGGCAACGGACCTGGAGGCCGACGACCACGCCGAGGTGATCAAGTATTCCGCCGGCGGCTTTCGCGATTTTACCCGCATTGCCGGTTCCGACCCCATCATGTGGCGGGACATCTTTTTGAACAACAAAGAGTCGGTGCTGGAAATGCTACAGCGCTTTACCGAGGATCTGACCGCCCTGCAGCGGGCCATTCGCCGTGACGAAGGGGACACCTTGGAAAGCTTGTTCCGGCGGACGCGGGCGGTGCGTTTGGGCGTTGTCGAAGCCGGCCAGGCGGGCAGTTTCGATCCCCAAGAGCCCAAGCCCGACTGAGCAACGGGCCGCGATGCCGGAGGACCCTGAAACGCCGGCCAACGCTTTGGGCAGCGGTGGCAACGAGGCACTGCCCGCCTATGTGGCCTGGGACCCCCTCACGCTTCCCGCAGATTCCGACTTTTGGGTTTTTG
>JANQKX010000625.1 GCA_028280915.1 Kiloniellaceae bacterium | reverse complement strand
GACCACCATGGAGCACGGCGCCTATGTGGCGCGCTGTCCCAGTGATGGCTTGCAAGGCCAGAAATGGGCGACGTTGAAATCGCAACTTTTGAACGATTGCCGCTTGATACTCGGTCATGCCCCCATCATCGTCCGCAGCGCGGCCTGTCAAGAGCTGAGCGACTATGAAAGGGCTTTCGATCAATGTACGCGCCTGGTTCGCCTGGCCCGGGCGCTCGATCTCTCCGGCGTGGTCTCGGAAAGCGACTTCGGGTCCTTTAGCCTCTTGCTCTCCATCGCTGACAGGGATGCGGCGCAGCAGTTTCTCCAAACTCGGATCATCCCGGTTGCCCAGCATGATGCAACTCACAACAGCGATTATCTCACCAGCCTGAAGGTTTTCTTGGAGCAGGAAGCGGCCTTTAAAGCGGCCGCCGGTCGGCTCGGTATCCACGTGTCCACGCTGCGATATCGCCTTGAGCGCATGCGTGATCTCTTTCAAATCGATGCCATGGACCAGTCCGCCCGCTTCGACCTCCAGCTGGCCATTCGGCTGTACGAGATTGGTCGCCTCACCGCCGAAGAGGCCTAACTCGCCGAGGCCTCCTATCCTCGATAGGAAAAATTTAGGCGAAATTCCCTCTACGCCCAGGATGATTGCCCGATTTGTCGTGCTTATGATGGGAGTTATAAGAAAAAAATCGAACATTGATGGACTGATTGCGGAGTTTTTTTGTGACTGGGAACCTGGGGGACATAGATCTTCGGGCGTTGCGCCAGACTTTGGGCTGCTTCGTCACGGGGGTCACCGTGGTGACGGCCCTTGACGGCGCCGGGGCGCCCAGAGGCTTCACGGCCAATTCCTTTACCTCCGTATCCCTCGAGCCGCCGCTCATTCTGTTTTGCATCGGCAAAAATGCGGGCAGTTTCGATACCTTTCGGACCTGCGGCTCCTTTGCCGTGAACATCCTGAGTGAATCCCAAAGAGAAATCTCGAACCGCTTTGCCGGCAAGGTGGCCGACCGTTTTGCGCAGATTGGCTGGCAGCCCGGTCAAAGCGGTGCTCCCCTGCTCGAGGGTGCCCTCGGGTGGCTGGAATGTACGACCGAAGAGCGAATTGATGCGGGAGATCATGTCATCGTGGTGGGCCGGGTGATCGCCTTTCGATCCGGTGGCGACCGCCCGTTGGGCTATTTTCGCGGCGCCTATGTGAACTTCGGCCTGGAACAAAAGGCCCTCTACGACCTGCGGGATCATAAGCTGGTGATCGGGTGCATTGCCCAGCAAGCCGGCCAAATCATGCTGTGCCGCCGCAGCCGAGAGGAAGGCTGGACCGTCCCGAACAGCGCCTTGGCGCCGTCCGGCCAAAACCCAAAAGGCGCACTGCAGAGCCTCTTCGATCGTTTGGGGGCCGATATCAAGTTTTCCTTCCTTTTTTCCGTTTTCAGCCCCCCAGGCGAGGACAGCGAGTACGTGGTCTACCGGGGCGGATTCGGAACGCCCTGGCAAGGAGCCAACGTGGAAGGCCTGGAAGCCCGGCTTTTTGCCTTCGCCGAAATGCCTTGGCAGGAAATCAAATCCCGGCAAGTCTCAAACATGCTCAGGCGCTATTGGCAGGAGCGGGCCTCCGCCCGTTTTGGCATCTACGTTGATTCACCGGACGGCGGGCAGGTCGCCGCCTTGGACGGACCGCCGTCCTCGTGGCAAAAGGCCGATCCTCCGCGGCCCGGCAAGGAAGGGGCCGTATCCCATGAAGTTTAAGGTCGCAACCATTCGGGATCAGCGTACTCCCAACTTTATCGCGGGGGAATGGCACCCGCCCCAATCGGGAAACTATTTGGATAGTTTCGACCCCAGCACCGGGCGGGTTTGGTATCAGGCGGCTGATTCGGGCCCGGACGACGTGGCGGCGGCCGTTACGGCCGCTCAATCGGCTTTGAAACATCCGGCCTGGCGCGACATTAGTCAGAGTGAACGGGGCCGCTTGCTTTATCGCCTGGCCGAGCTCATCGAAAAAAACCGCGAAGAGCTGGCGCAAATCGAGACGCAGGATAACGGTAAGCTCATTCGCGAGATGCGCGCTCAGCTCACCTATCTGCCCGACTATTACCGCTATTTCGCCGGGATGGCCGACAAACTGCAGGGCGACGTCATCCCCATCAACAAGCCCGAGACCTTGAACCTGACTTTGCGCGAGCCCCGTGGGGTGGTGGGCATCATCGTGCCATGGAATTCGCCGCTTTACATGATGAGCTGTCACGTCGCGGCCTGCTTGGCCGTGGGAA
>JANQKX010000595.1 GCA_028280915.1 Kiloniellaceae bacterium | reverse complement strand
GGCCTCGGGTATGCCACGGATCACGACTTCAACGGGGCGCAGCAAGCGGGCTTTGGCTATTACCAGGTCACGCAACAAAACGGACGGCGTTTCAGCGTGCGCCGGGCCTACATTGATCCCATCCGCCAGAGCCGCAAGAACCTGCGCATCCTGACCGGTGCCTTCGCCAAGCGGGTCACGCTCGAAAACGGTCGCGCCACGGGGGTCCTCTTTGACGGCCCGGCGGGGGAAAGTGCGGCCGGAGAGAGCAAGGTCACCGCCCGGCGTGACGTTATCCTCTGCGCCGGCGCGGTGCAGTCGCCCCAGCTTTTGGAACTCTCGGGGATCGGCGACGGCGCCCGGCTGCAGGCCCTGGGGCTTGAGGTCCGCCATCACCTCCCGGCGGTAGGGGAAAACCTGCAGGACCACTACATTTCCCGGCTGACCTGGGAAATCACGGGCGCGGAAAGCCTGAACCGCCTCACCAAGGGCCTGCCCCTGCTGCGGGAGGCCTGGCGCTATTTCCTGAAGGGCGAGGGCGCCTTGACCCTGCCAGCCGGTATTCTGGGCGGCTTCGTTAAGTCCCACCCGGACCTGGACGAAGCGGACATTCAGTATCATATCGCCCATGCCACCTTTAAGGATTCCCAAAAGCGGGTCTTCGACGCCTTTCCCGGGCTGACCATCGGGCCTTGCCAGCTGCGGCCGGAAAGCCGTGGCCATATCCACGCCGCCAGCCCGGATTATCGCGCACCGCCCCACATCCAGCCCAACTTCCTGAGCCAGGACATGGACTGCCAGGTGCATCTGACCGGCATGCGCCTGGCGCGCCAGCTCATGGCCAGCCCGGTCATGGCGCCCCACGTGGTACGGGAAATCGCCCCCGGCCCCGGCGCTGAGGACGATGCCGCCCTTCTGGCTTATGCCCGAGCCACCGGCGCCACCCTCTACCACCCGGTGGGGACCTGTCGCATGGGCAGCGACCCCCAAGCCGTGGTCGATCCCCAATTGCGCCTGAACGGCGTGGACGGCCTCAGGGTGGCCGACGCCTCGATCATGCCGCGCCTGATCAGCGGCAATACCAACGCGCCCACCATCATGATCGCTGAAAAAGCCGCTGACTTGATCCTATGAGCCCCGCACGGGCCCTTGCCCGCTTGGAAAGCGGCATCTTTCCAGCTACAGAGTGACTCCTGATTTTAGGAGCGGCGGAAGATCACTCGGTGCGGCGGTAGAGCCAGATAGCCGACCAGAAAAAGCCGAACCAAAGCACTATCGAGAGTCCATAAAATCCCAGCACCCGCAGGGACCAAAAGGGCCAATAGCCCGCATCCCGCAGGGCGATCACGTTGGGGTGCCAGGAAAACAGTTGGGAGCGCCAGCGGTTCCACAGCACGGTGACTTCCGTTTTGCGATCCTCGGCGGTTTTGGCGTTGTTGAAGACACGTTCGCTGTTGCGCTTGAACCACCACCAGGTGTCTTCGTTTTCCAGCTCCAGGCCCGCATCGGCCTGGTTGCGCATGTAGATGTATTGGATGTCCCGAACCTGCTGCCCGGCGCCCGCGTCGCTACGCCGCACCTCGGTCCCGCTGACGATGCCCGTGGTCCAGGTGGGCCGCGCGAATTCCCAGCCGAACCAGAGGGGAATTCCCACCACCAGGACGAGGACCGCCACCAGGGTGCTGCCGGCCCGCCATACCAGGAAAGAAAAAACGACGACGACGACCAACAAAATGTAGCCGAATGAGAGCCAGATCTCGAGCATGGCGGCGCAACCTTTTCCCGGTCTTCAGTCAGAGGGGTTTCTTAGCAACCGATCGCCCGCGGATCAACGTGCGAAGGCGAAATCCCTAAAGACATGTGTCCTTTCAAGCCCCGTCAAGCCTAACGGGCCGCGGGCGGTCCGTCGGCCGCCACTTCGGCCACCACCCAGCCGGCGAAGGCCTTGGCGGGCGCCGATAGGGACGCGCCGTCAGCCTTGTTTTGCGGGGTGACCAGATAGACCGCCAGGCCCTTGGAGTGGGCGGTTTCCATGGGCCGGATCAGACTGCCCCGGGCCAGGAGTTCGTCCACGATACCGCTGTAGCCCAGAGCCACCCCTTGGCCGTCCAGGGCGGCTTGGATGACATTGGCGTAGTGGTCGAAGCCCAGGATCTGCAGGCCTTTGGGCCGGGGCACGCCCGAGGCTTTCAGCCACCAGGCCCAGTCCTCGATCTCATGGGCGATGCCGTCCAGATTGAGCAGGGTGTGGCCCACCAGGGCCTCGGGCTCTTGCAAGTGGGGGTGCTGCTCAAAGTAGCCCGGCGAGCAAACCGGAAAGGAGGCCACGTCGAAAAGGTGCACCGCCTTCAAGCCCGGCCAGCGCCCGTCCCCATAGCGCAGACCCACGTCCAGGCCGTTGGCCGCCATGTCCAAGGGAGTATCGGACACGGTCACCCGTATCTCCGTTTCCGGGTGCAAGGCGCGGAATCTCGGCAGACGCGGCGTCAGCCAATAGGAACTGAGCGCCACCGTGGCGGAGATAACCAGGCGGTCCGGCGCGCCGGGCGGCCTCAAATCCTCCGCCGCCATGGCGATGGACTCCAAACTGCCGGCCACCACGTCAAAAAAGCGCGCGCCGGCCTCGGTCAGAGCCAGGGCCCGGTGCAGCCGGTCAAACAGGGAAACGCCCAGATAGTGCTCGAGGGCCCGCATTTGCCGGCTCACCGCCTCGCGGGTGACATTCAGCTCCTGCCCGGCCCGCTTGAAGCTCAGGTGGCGGGCGGCGGCCTCGAAGACCACCAGGCTGTTGATCGGGGGCAAGCGCCGTCTCAAGTTTCGCATGACCGAAATGTTACGCGAACCGGCGATTTTTTCAAGTTTACGCGCTGGCGAAAAAGGGGTTTTGTTTAGCGTGATCGCGGTTTGCGGCATGACTTTGGCGAGGGCTGTCCCATGAAATTCAATCTGGTCATCAATTTGGAGCGCATGGACCCGTCCATGGACACGCGCGAGGTTTTCGATCACGTGGTCGAAATGGTGCAAATGGCCGAAGAAGGCGGCTTCGAGATCGCCTGGGCGGCGGAACACCACGCCATCGAGATGACCATCGCGCCGGCCCCCTTCCAGAAGCTGGCGTATCTGGCCGCCAAGACCTCGCGCATCCGCTTGGGCCCGGCGGTGGTGGTGGCGCCTTATTGGCACCCCATCAAACTGGCCGGCGAGGCGGCCTTTTTCGACGTGCTGTCCAACGGCCGCTTGGAATTCGGCATCGGCAAGGGCGCCTATCAGCGGGAATTCGACCGCATGGCCGGCGGCATGCACCAAAACAAGGGCGTGCCCATGATGCTGGAGATGCTGCCGGCGCTGAAGGCCCTCTGGCAAGGCGACTACGAGCATCAGGGCGAATACTGGTCCTTCCCCAGCGCCACCTCCTGCCCCAAGCCCCTGCAGCAGCCCCATCCCCCCATCTGGGTGGCGGCACGGGACCCGGGTACCTTCAACGCGGCGGTCAAGGAAGGCTACAACATCATGACCTGGGCGCTGACCCGGCCATTTGACGAGGTGGAAAAGTATATGGGGCATTTCGAGGACGCCCTGGCCGCCAACCCCGGCGTCAAGCGGCCCCGCTTCATGACCATGCGCCACACCGGCGTGTTCGAGGACCCCAAGGAATCGGAGATCTTCACCAACGCCATCATTCGCCAGGGCCAGCAGTTCGAAAACCTGTTCAAGCAGCTGGCGCCCGTGATCGACGGCTTCCCCCAGGACCCGGACCCGGCCCTGCTCACCAACCAGGGAGAGTACACGCCGGACCACCTGCTGGCGCACCTGATCCTGGGCTCGCCCGAGCAGGTGATCGAAAAGCTGAAGCCCTACGAGGCCTTGGGCGTGGACTACTTCTGCTATAACGCCAGCTACGGTCTGCCCCTGGAGCAGCAGAAAAAGTCCCTGCAGCTGTTCTGCGACAAGGTGGTGCCTGCCTTCGCGGAAGCCGCCGGCGACACCGCCGCCGCGGAATGAGCGACCAGCCCCAAACCCAAAAGCTAAGCGGAACCCTCTGCCAGGCGGCCGGCACCGGCCGGCCCGTGGTGCTGGTGCACGGCCTGGGCATGAACCATCGCATGTGGGATTGGCAATGGGAGACCTTGACGCGCGACTTTCGCGTAGCGCGCTACGATCTCCTGGGCCATGGGGAAAGCCCCAAGCCGGCCGGTCCCTATGCCATGGCCCAGATGGTGGATCAGCTGGCCAGCCTCCTGGCGGACTTGGACATGCAAAAAGCCGCCCTGGTGGGCTTCTCCCTGGGCGGCCTGATCGTGCAGGCCTTCACCCTGGCCCATCCGGAAAAAGTCTCGGCGCTGGCCATTCTGAACGCGGCCCACGACCGCACGCCCGAGCAGCGGGCCGCCGTGCTGAAGCGGGTGGAACAGGCCGCCGTCGGCGGCCCCCAAAGCACGGTGGACGCCGCCCTCACCCGCTGGTTCAGCACGGACTTCGCCAGCCGGCATCCCGATGTCCTGGCGCGGGTCAAGGCCTGGATCGAGGCCAATGATCCCACGGTCTACCCGGCGGTCTACCGCCTCCTGGCCGAGGCCGACGCGCCCTTGGCCACGGCCATTGCGGACATTGCCTGCCCCACCTTGGTCGTCACCGGCGAGGAGGATTATGGCAATTCGCCCGAGATGTCCCGGCGCATGGCCGAGCTGATCCCCGGCGCGCGCTGCGAGATCCTGGCCGGTCTCCGCCACATGGCCTTGGCGGAGGACCCCGACGCCTTGCACCGTGTCCTGGTGCCCTTTTTGCAAGAAAACGCCTAGAGCGGAATTCAGATCAATTGGCATCGTATTACGATCCAATTGGCCTGAGAACCGCTCTAAACCTTAAAAGATTTAGAGCGAAACAACAGGCCAGGTGCCTACGCACCTGATCTGTGTTTGCTCTGGTGTCTCGCCCGTGAAGTTCCTATCCTGACGGGGTTTGGAACGAACGGGAGACAGGCCATGAAAAAACAGCCGGCGGCGGCGGACAAATCCACCGACGGCATGGTGGATTATGGCCGCCATTCCGTGGCCCAGCAGCAGCTGGTTGACGTCATGGCCGGGCGTATCCGGCAGCTGACCGAACGTTTGGGGCTCGTGGAGCCGGAGCTGAAAATCATGGACTACGGCTGCGGCCCGGGACCCAGCGCGATCAACGCGGTCAAGCCCGCCATTCAAGCCTATCGCGCCCGTTATCCCGACGCGCCCATCGCCGTGTGCCACGCCGACCAGCCCGGCAATGACTGGAATGCCTTGTTCAAGCTGGCCGCCGGTCCGAGCGGCTACCTCGCGGGGGCAACGAACCTGCGCAGCGGTGCGGCGGTGGGCAGCTTTTACCAGCAGATGGCGGCAGCGGGTTCCGTCGCCCTGGGCACCAGTTTTTATGCCAGCCAGTGGCTGAGCCAGGCGGTGCGGCTGAACGCGCCCGGCGCGATCTGGTTCGCCGACCTGACCGGGTCGGCGCGGGACGAGCTGGCGGCCCTGGCCTCCCGGGACTGGGCCAGGTTTTTGCGCTGCCGGGCGGTGGAACTGCGGCCCGGCGGCTTTTTTCTGCTCTCCACCCTAGGCGCGGTTGCCGATGCCAGCGAGGTGAACGGCGCCGCCGCCTCGGGCCGGGGCATTTACCGGGCCATGCAGCGGGTGACCCAGGACATGGCCCGTGAGGGCGCCATCGATCCCCAGGTGCTGGACCATTTTGTCTTCGGCCTGTGGTTCCTGACCGCCGAGGAGGCCCGGCGGCCGCTGGAAGACGATCCCCAGTTGGCCGAGGCTTTCGAGATTGAACACATCGGGGTTGCGCCCGCGGCCCAAAACCCCGACGACCTTTTTGCCCATGCTATCGGCGACCCGGCGGAATACGCCCGGCTCTACACCGGCCACACCCGCGCCTTTGCCCATGCCACCCTGATGGCCCAAGTCTTCACCCCCTCCACCGCCAACGCCGCCGAGGCCGAACGCCTGGCCGAGAATTTTTATGACCGGCTGCAAGCCCTGTACTGGCAAGACCTGGCCAAATACGCCTGCGAGCTGTGGTATGTGACCGTGGTCCTGCGGCGGCGGTAAGACTTGAATTGCGTTCGCTTGACCGGCGCAATCCGAGGTGACGTTCAAAAGATAATGCGAACGCGTGCAATCGTGACCGCGACCAATAATTTTATACCAACTTTCGACACAATTTAGATGAACGATAGACTGCAGTCAGTCACAAAAGAAATGTCTCATGTTTTCTGAGATCAGATGGAGATTAACATTCGCTTTTTTGGCATCAGCGCTTTTAATCGTCTTTTTTGCATTTGAATGGTCTATCGTCGACCGGATTACCTCGTTTTTGATGTATCCCGCGTTTCTAGTCATTTGGGTGGTGGTGATCGGAGCCGGGGCAGCGAGCCTATCCTGTTTAGCCAAGTTCAACACCATCGGGTTCCGCTCGCTCATACCATCAGCCACAATTGCAACCAGCGTCTTGATCGTGCAAACCGTGCCCTTTACCAAGCTTTGGCTCGATATTGATTTCTTCCTCTACAAGGAAAAACGTTCCGAGATCGTTGAAAAAATCGCACGGGGCGAGCTTGAACCAAATGTGGATCACAACCCGCGCCTCATTTCTTTGGGCGACTCTTTTCCGCTGCTTTCCATGGGCGGGAACGAAGTTATCGTCGAAGGACATGGAGATAGGAAGTATGTTTTATTTTATACCTACCGCGGAATTTTGGACAACTACTCCGGATTCCTTTATGTACCAGATGGTGGGAACCCCTCCGCGTTTGGCGACCTGAATGAGTTTTTGTCCACCCGCGCCGAGCCAATGGAAAAGAACTGGTATTTTGTTTCCCATCGGTGATCGAACAACGCTGAGCGCCCGAAAAATCCAGCGAGGGTCGTCCAGCTTGGGCGAGCTTCTTACCTTCACCCGGCCAACACCACGGTGTCCCTGGGTGACCAGGAAAGGCGGACCGTCTCGCCGGCGCCGATGACTGCGCCGGTGCGGTTCTGCACAAAAACCTTCAGCTGCTGGTCCCGCCAATCAAGCAGGTAGGTGAGGCTGGAGCCGGCGAAGATGTGTTGCTGCACGGTGGCCTGGATCACGTTGCTGTCCCCCTCAGGCGCGGGTGCGCTGAGCGGCTCCAGAAGCATCTTCTCCGGCCGCACGGCTACCTGGCGAGCAGCGCCCGTGTCCCCGTTTATCCGGATCATCGTCCCGTCCCCCAAACTAACGCCGCCGGCGCCGCCGGGGGTAATGTCAAAGAGATTGGCTTCGCCCAGAAAGCGGGCGGCGAAGGCGGTGCGGGGGCGCTCGTAGATGTCCAAGGGCGGGCCCTCTTGGACCAGGCGGCCTTCGTTGAGGATGCCGATGCGGTCGCTCAGGGTGAGCGCCTCTTCCTGGTCATGAGTCACGAAGATGGTGGTGATGGCCACGTCCCGCTGGATGCGCTTCAGCTCCACCTGCATTTCCACGCGCAAGGATTTGTCCAAGGCGCTCAAGGGCTCGTCCAGCAGTAAAACACGCGGTCGCGTGACGATGGCCCGGGCAAGCGCCACCCGCTGGCGCTGGCCGCCGGAGAGCTGGTGGGGCTTGCGCTTGTCGAAGCCGGTCAGGTGCACCAGCTCCAGGGCCTCGCCCACCCGCCGGGCGATTTCCGGCTTAGCCACGCCGCGCACCGACAGGCCGAAGGCCACGTTGTCGAACACGGTCATATTAGGAAAGAGCGCATAGTTCTGGAACATCATGCCGATCTCGCGCTTTTCCACCGACACGGCCTCCACCGGCTCCCCGGCGATGCGGATGTGGCCGCTGTCGGGATAATCAAAGCCAGCGATCATGCGCAGCAGGGTGGTCTTGCCGCTGCCCGAGGGGCCGAGCAGGGCGTAAAAGCCGCCGTCGGCGAAATCCACGGTCACGTTGTCCAGCGCCTTGACCGGGCCGAAATGGCGGCTGACTTCCTGCACGGCGACCTGGGCCATTAACGTTCCCCCCCAAAGCGGTAAAAGCGGGCCACGCCCAGCAGCAAAGCCATGGAAAAGGTGATGATGATGGTGGAAATGGCGTTGATCTCCGGCGTGAAGCCCTTGCGGATGGAGGTGTAGATCTCCACCGGCAGGGTGCTGACCCCGGGCACGGCCAGAAAGTAGGAGATGACGAACTGGTCAAAGGAGACCGCAAAGGCAAAGAGTGCGGCGGCAAAAAGGCCCGGCGCGATCCAGGGGAAGGTGACCCGCCAGGACACCTGCCAGGCCTTGGCACCCAGGGAGCGGGCCGCCTCCTCCAAGGTGGGGTCGAAGGAATGCAGCCGGGCCGTGACCACCACGATCACATAGGGCAGCGCCAGCGCCACATGGCCCAGGATCATGGCGTGCAGGCCGCGCCCGATACCGACCCAGAAAAAGAAGATCAGCATGGCCGTGCCGATGATCAGCCAGGGAATGGTGATGGGCGGGAACAAGAGCAGCTGCATCACCGCCTTGCCGCGGAAGCGGTAGCGGAAAAATACCAGGGACACGGCCGTGCCCAGGGCGGTGGCGATGATGGTGGTGACCACCGCGATGATCAGGCTGTTCGTACCCGCGGCGATCAGCTTGTCGTTGCCGGCCAGGGCAACGTACCACTGGGTGCTCCAATCGATGGGCAGGCGGTAGAGCTTGGAGCTGTTGAAGGACATGGCCGCCATGACCAGGATGGGCAGGTACAAAAAGGCCAAAACCAGCCCCAGGTAGACCCGGCCGATAGCGGGCAGGCTGATGCGCCGACGGGTCATTTCCTGTTCCCCACTATCGCATCCTCCTCAGCGCCGGGCTGGCGATCAGTAAAATCATCAAGACGATGCCCAGCATGATGAAGGAAAGGGCGGCCCCCAAAGGCCAGTTGAACACGGCGGTGAACTGATCCTCGATGATGGTGCCGATGAAGGTGCCGTTGCGCCCGCCCAGGATGCGCGGCTCCATGAAGGAGCCCACCACGGGCACGAAAATCAGCACCGCCCCGGCGAAAATGCCCGGCATGGCGAGCGGCAGGATGAGCCGCCGCAACACGGTCAGACGCCCGGCGCCAAGGGACCGGGCCGCCTCGATCAGGCTGTCGTCGATGGCCTGCAGGGAGAGATAGCAGGTCAGGATCATGTAGGGAATGTAGGAGTGCACCAAACCGACGATGATGGCCGGGTAGCTGAACATGAGGTTCAAGGGGCCGGTGCCGGGCAGGATCCAATTCACCAGGGTCTCCAGCACCCCGTTGCCGCGCAGCACCATGGTCCAGGAAAAGATGCGCACCAGGGCATTGCTCCAAAACGGCAGGATCACCAGGAGGAACAGGGCTTCGCGCCAGCGCCCGCGGATGGTCTTGGCCAGCACCAGGGCGCAGGGAAAGCCGAAGAGGAAGCAATAAAAGGTCACCTCGGCGCCCAGGCGAAAGGACCGCAGCATCAAGGTGCGGTAAAAATCCTCCTGGAAAAAAGCCCGGTAGTTTTCCAGGGTCAAAAACGCCTGCTTGTTACCGAAGGGCGCGTCGGTCAAGAAGCTGAAATAGGCCATGGCCGACAGGGGCAAAAAAATCGTCAGCGCCAGCCACAAATAGGCCGGCCCGGTCATGGCAAAAATGGTCAGGCGTTGGGCGCGGCGGCGGTGCGCCGCGCCCGTTTCGGTTACAGCCGCCATGTCGGCAACGGCTTATTCCTGGTAATAGGTCTTGGTCTCCTGCCACAGGGTGAGGATTTTCTCCCGCAGGGCGTCGTCCATGGGGCCCATGAACTGCACCTTGGAGACTTTCTCCGAATCCCCCAGGACGGCCCGGTTGAACGAGGTTTCCGGCAGGCCCGCGTTGGCCTTTTCATTGGCCGAGGCCGGCGCGCCCACGTTGGTGTCCCAGGCCACGTAGAAGTCCGGGTCGATCATCCAGTTGATGAACTTATGGGCGCCTTCCGGGTTGGGCGCGTCCTTGGCGATGGAAAGCCCGTCGAGCCAGCCGATGGCCCCTTCCTCGGCGATGACGAATTCCACCGGCAAACCGAAGGCGGTCTTGGAGCGGGAAGCCGAGCCGCTCCAATAGGTGGCCAGATCAAACTCGTTGGCGGACATGAACTGGTTCCACTCGTCTTCCGACGACCAGAAGGTGCGGATCTGGGGCTTGAGGGCCCGCAGCTTTTCCCGGATGGCATCGAAGTCAGAGGGGTTGTTGATGTCCTGGCCCGTGGCGATGGCGGCGAACATCACCGCTTCCACCGCGTCATCGCGCCAGCCCACCCGGCCGGCGTGCTTGGGGTCCCACAGCTCTTCGATGGAGGTGGGCACCTCGGTGAAATCGGTGGTGTCCACGGCAAAGGAGGTGACGCCCCAGACCCACGGAATGGCGTAGGTCTTGCCGTCGATGATGAAGTTGGCATTCTCGCGCATGCCCGGCGAGGTGTCGTTCAGATGGGTGATCTTGCCGGTCTCGATGGGCTGGATCAGGCCCTCGTCCGCGGCCTGCCGGGTGAAGGCCGAATTGATCAGCACCACGTCATAGGCGCCCGGATTGGTGCGCAGCTTGGTGAGCATCTCCTGCTCTGAATTGAAGTAGTCGTGCACCACGGAAATGCCCGTGTGCTCCGAGAACTTTTCCAAAGACCAAGGCTCGTCGGTGCCATAGCCCTGCCAGTTGAGCACCCGAATTTCCTCGGCCATGGCCTGCGCGGCCCCCAGCGCCACCCCCGCGGCGGCCGCCAAACCAACGGCCGTGCGGCCAAAGCGTTTCAGCATGGTTCCTCTCCCCTGATTGATCTGTGCGTAACTTGAAGTCTGTGTAACCTGGTGTCTGCCCGATGGGCTAAATGACTTGGGTACAGACGGCGTCCCCGCAAAGCGCGGCGACCGCCCGCCATTTCCAGGTAAAAGCGTAAGACAGATGGCAGGGGGAAACAAATGTTTAGTTCGACGTAATCCCCGGGTTGATCCGAGAAACACCCAAGATCCCAACGCGAACAGTCACATCTCAACGCGTCCGAAAGTCAACGCGTTCGAAAGGGCGGCACCGCTGGCCCACGCGCCGCAAGCGAGAGGCATCATTGCCATCGTCTAACAGACGATCAGCGCCCGCGACCAAATCACAAGATTTTCGGCCGGTGCCCTAACGTCAAAAACACCAAAAATGGCCCTAGGAAGACGCGGCTTACTCGGAAGGACCGTCAGCGGCTGGGGCGCTTTCTTCGGCCACCACTGGTTTTTTGCGCGGCCGGCCGCGGCGGGGTTTGGCCACCACTTCCCCTTCCCCATCGGCCGTTTCCGGCGGGCGGGGGTTCTTGCGGGGCCGGCCCCGGCCCCGTTTGGGCGGCGTGACGGGCGCTTCCGCTGTGGCGGCATCGGCCTGAGGGGTTTCGGACCCTGCCGGCTCACCGGCGGTCGCCGCCCCATCGGACGCGGGGCTCGACGCCTGGGTGATCGGAATAGTCACCGGCGCGGCGGCGGCCTGCGGGGGCGCCTGGTCTTGCGGCGCAGGGTCTGCTGGCGCGGTGGTCACGGGTGCGTTGTCGCCGGCAGGCCTCGCCCCGCTATTGCGGTCGAAGCCGTTGCCCCGCCCTCGGGCGTCGCCGCTTCCGTCATGGTTGCC